>USBC01000001.1 GCA_900552845.1 uncultured Oscillospiraceae bacterium
TTGCCACCGCTTTAATTGTAGACTCCGTAAATGTAATTGTAGAATCGGGCAAATTTCCGCTAATATCGTGTCGGTGGGGGGGGGGGGGCGGGCTTGTCGCCGCAGCCAGCCAGCAGACTGACCATCATAACGACTGCCAAGATGATAGCGAGTGTTTTTTTCATTACAGTTTTCCTCCTTAAAAATTAGGTCAACTGAAGGCGAAGTGTTCGCCTCCTTTTACGCTATCATTGTAACGAATTGAAAATGGAAAAACGATAGAAAAAACTTCGCTGATATATAAAAAAACTATTTCTCATTCGATATAGTTGGATATTTTGATATAAAAAAGAGGGTTTGCTTTATAATGAAGGTAGCCCCTGACTGCACATTACCTGCTGCAGCCAAGGGCTACCCTTCATTCTTGATATCTAACATCTTTGTTTACCTCTCTTTCTACAGAATTATGGCACCACACGCTTTACCGGCTTCTTCGCCCGTACTATATGTAAACACCGCAGTGCGATGGTTCTGCCGTTTATGACGGCGCTCATTAGGCGGTCACAGTTTTCGGGTGCCATCTTCCCCATGCTCCGACGGCTGGGGGTGTCTTTTCAGACCAATTTGTCTTCTCCTCTCTTTCCAATTAAATAATAACAAAACCACATCAAAAAATCTACTGATAATATCCATGAAATTCTGTCCATAAATCTATGCGACTCACCAAAAGTAGTCGTATTTTGTTTGATATATCCATAAAAGTCTAAATAAATCATGAATTCTTTGTTAACCTTACTTGCAATCAGCAGGATCTCATGATACATTGAAGGTGGAAAAAGCACCTAGCTTTTCGAGCGCTTTCGGAAGGAGGATCTATATGTATAACCAATATTTAGTGACCGGCGGGACAGGGTTCCTCGGAAGATCCATTTTACAAAAACTGAGCCATAGCGGTGCAAAGGTACGCACCTTCGTACTGCCTGATGACCCCTATGCGGCGATGATTCCCCCAGATGTTCAGTCTGTTACCGGTGATCTTTTGGACGACGCTTCGCTGGACCGCTTTTTTGAGGGTGCAGGGGCTGGAACCTGCGTGATTCATTGTGCCGGTATCATTTCCATTGCCTCCCACCCCGCGCCGATCCTGCAACGGGTCAATGTGGACGGGACAAAGCGCGTTCTTGACCATTGCAGGACTCATGGCGTGGATAAGCTCATTTATGTCAGTTCGGTTCATGCGCTGCCGGAAAAGCCGAAAGGTCAAACCATTACGGAAGACTGCCGTCTTTCTCCTGATTTGGTGGATGGCGGTTATGCCAAAACCAAGGCCGTCGCTGCAAATCTGGTTTTTGATGCGGCAAGTCAGGGTCTGAATGCCTGCGTGGTGTACCCCTCCGGCATCATCGGTCCCGGCGACCTTCAAAGCGGCAGCTTTACCACTATGGCAAAGGACTATCTCTGCGGCAAGCTGCCCCTTGCCGTTCGCGGTGGATACGATTTTGTGGACGTAAGGGACGTCGCCGCCGGTATTCTTGCCTGCTCAGAGCGCGGTATTCCCGGAGAGGGGTATATTCTTTCCGGGCACTATACCACTATAAAAGGCATGCTGGAGATGGTCGGACGCGCGGCAGGTCTGCATCATCGGTCCATCTATCTGCCCTTGGCGATAGCCAAGTTGGCGGCACCGTTCTATGAAAAGAAAACCATTCGAGAGAAAAAGCCACTATTTTTCACCCCATATTCCATCAGCGTGCTCGGCTCCAACGGGCAGTTTAGCTGCCGGAAAGCATCAAAACAGTTTTCTTACCAAGCGCGCCCCATCGAGGAGACCCTGCGAGACATGACTGAATGGCTGCTGCATAACAGCGCATCTTCAAGGTAATTATTTCCATTTGCACTGGGCGTAAGCGGTTCTGAATACAGTAATCCGCGTAGCTTCACCTGCTGTTGCACTGCCGGATTGCCAATCACTCCAGCTTCCCCAATCTCCCAACCGCCAATAAGTAGTACAGAGTGCAGGAAGCTTCACGATATCAAAACAGACGCTGCTCTAAAAAAGCTGCGCCCGAGTGCCGGTTATAGAGCAAAAAAATAAAACCGACAATACTTTTGAGGAGTACTGTCGGTTTTGGAGGCACCACCCGGAATCGAACCGGGGAATAAAGGTTTTGCAGACCTCTGCCTTACCGCTTGGCTATGGTGCCAAAAAAATGGAGCGGGTTACGAGGCTCGAACTCGCTACCTCCACCTTGGCAAGGTGGCGCTCTACCAGATGAGCTAAACCCGCATATTTTATGGCGACCCGGATGGGGCTCGAACCCACGACCTCTAGCGTGACAGGCTAGCGTTCTAACCAGCTGAACTACCGGGCCATGTTGTTGTGCCGCCGGTTAATCTGCCGTATCGTATCGGCAACATTAGTAATTATACGGGAAAGTCGCGTTCTTGTCAATCCCCTTTTTCCTCTTTTCCGTAACTTTACTCAAGTTTTTTACCGGCGGCGCGCCACATATACCATTCGCTGTGTCTTGGGAGTAACCGGCTGTCGGTCATAGCCTCCCCAGCGCTCCAGTATCTCAAAATGCTCCGCTTCCAGCATGGCAGTCAGTTCATTATCCTCCCATGCATATTCACAAAACTGCTCCCCATCGCGGGTGTACTGCTCTCCCGTCTCATGCTGAAAGAAATCGATCTGTATTTCCACCTTATGCCCTTCTGAGCTGTATTCATTCTGCCATATGCAAAATAAAGCCTCGCTTTCGCGCACGAAGCAATTATTCCCCAGCACCTCACGGTGCTTATAAGGAGTATTTACATCAAAGAGAAATAGCCCTCCCGGCTCTACAAAGAATTGCAGCCGGTGCAATGCCTTTTGCAGCGCCCTGCTTCCGGAAAGATGGTTGAGACTATCCAAGGTACAGACGGCAAGATCCACTGTACCATACAGGTCAAGCTGCTCCAACGGCTGACACAGGTACAGAACCGGCTGAGAAAGCGCTAAATTCTTCTCTGAAGCCTGCATCAGCATTTCCGGCGATGCATCTACACCGATGACCTCAAAGCCTCTCTGCGCCAATTCTGTGGCAAGGATACCGGTACCGCAGCAGAGATCCAGTACCAGTTCCCGCTTGGGGTGGTACTTTGCCAACAGTTCCTCGCAGCGGTCAGCAATCTTTGCGCGATCTACATCGTCGGTCAAGGCATCATAAAAAGCGGAGAAGGTCTCCTTATAGCTTGCCATCTGCCTGCTCCAGTCGTCCAAAAATGATATCGTAGCCATTGTCGACATATTTCATCGAACGATTGACTCGGCTGATGGTGGCGGTGCTGGCGCCGGTCTTTTCTACAATTTTGCTGTAAACGTTCTGCTCCTTGAGGAGCTTTGCAACCTCCAGCCGCTGTGCAATGGCTTTCAGTTCCGGGCCGGTACACAGGTCGTCAAAAAAGCGTTCGCACTCCTCCTCCGTCTGCAGCATTAGGATCGCGCGGTAAAGGAATATCAAATTGCTGTCAGGTTTTTTCATTTTCCCCTTAAAGCCTCCCTTGTTTTTGATACGCATGTCGGTAATTCTAATATAACACTTTAGAGCATGAAAGTAAACCATAAAAGCAACTTTTGCATTCTTCTTCCGCTTGTGCTATAATGTAATACAGCTTTCACTGCGGAAAGGAACCCACGCCATGGATCTGAATCGCCACACCCCCCAAGAGATGGAAGAAGCAATACGTCGAAGCATCGAACTGATCGGAGAAAAAGAATGCGGCAGTTTTGATGCTATGCTGGCACCTCGCCTGATTGCGGTAAACCATGAGGGAAAGAGCTGCACCCTTTCCTACCATATCGCCGACTGGATGAGCAATCCCATCGGCATTGCTCACGGCGGGGTGCTGTGCGCTATTGCAGATCTTTCGATGGGCACGCTGAGCAAATACTATGCCAAGGCAGCCACCTTTACCCCAACTATCTCCATTCACCTCAATTATCTGCGCCCCGTGCCTTTGGACGGAGAGATTATTGTCGTTTCATCGATCGACTTTTCCGGTCGCCGATTAAACCAGCTGCACTGCACCATCTACCATGCAGCCAGACCGGATAAGCCCTGCGTCACTGCCACTGCCGCTTATTTCGTTCCGGACGAATCATAAGTCCCCTTTAATACCCGGCAAAAAACCGCCTGCCTCCCTATGATGGGAAAACAGGCGGTTTTGTCATACATAATCAGCCAATGGAAATGACTTTGACGGGGCACTTCTCGGCGCAAGCGCCGCAGTTGGTGCACTTTTCGGGGTCAATGGCAGCAAGAAAATCGGAAACAGTGATTGCTCCGGTCGGGCAGACCTTGGTGCACATCATGCAGCCGATACAGCCGGCAGAGCAAACCTTGCGGACAACCGCGCCCTTATCGCGGCTGGAGCAACGCACCGCCACATGATTCTTCACGGGAACCATACCGATAAGCAAATGCGGACACGCCTTGGCGCAGGCGCCGCAGCCGGTACATAGTTCCTCGTCTACATGAGCAACGCCATCTACGATGGAAAGGGCACCGAACTTGCAGACTTTAACACAGTCGCCGTAGCCCAGACAGCCATAGCCGCATGCTTTTTTACCACGGTGCAGCGAAGCACAGGCGGCACAGGTGGCAGGGCCCTGATAGTCCTCGATCTCTGCGCACTTTTCGCAGGTACCGCTGCAGCGAACCAAAGCCTTGACCGGCTCGGCATTCTCTGCCTCCACTCCCAGATACTCGCTGATCTGTCCCGCAACGGAAGCACCGCCGGGGGTACAAAGGTTGGGCTTGGCTGCGCCGCTTGCTACGGCTTTGGCATAGTCATCACAGCCGGCATAGCCGCAGGCACCGCAGTTGGCGCCGGGCAGGAAGCCGCGGATATCCTCTACACGGGTATCGGTAGGAACGGAGAGGAAACGGGAAGCCACCACCAGCAGAATGGAACAAGCCAAACCGATAGCGCTGACAATAATAACACCAGTCATTGTACTCTCCCCTCCTTATTTCAGCAGACCGTCTACCACACCACCGAAGCCCATGAAAGACATGGAAACGATGAAGGCAGCGATCAAAGTAATAGGCAGACCCTTGAACGATTCGGGAATGTCCATATTCTCCATACGGCCACGAACGCCTGCAAACAGCACCATTGCCAACAGGAAGCCGAGACCGGCGCCCAGTGCATTAACCATGGACTGACCGAAGCCGTACTTTTCATCAATATTCAGTACCGCTACACCCAGTACGGCGCAGTTGGTGGTGATGAGGGGCAGGTAGATGCCGAGGGATTCATACAGCGGAGGAACGAACTTCTTGAGGATCATTTCCACCAGTTGCACCAGTGCGGCAATGACCAGAATGAAAATGATGGTCTGCATATAGCCCAAATCGTATTGATCCAGCAGATAGGTCTGAATGGGCCATGTGGCAGCAGTTGCCAGCACCATGACGAAAGTCACAGCAAGGCTCATACCCACGGCAGAATCCAGCTTTTTGGAAACACCGAGGAACGGGCAGATGCCCAAGGATTTGGAGAGGACGAAGTTCTGCGTCAAAATAGCGGAAAGCAAAATAACGATCATTTCTTTCATGCTTCACAGCCTCCTTCCTTCTTTTCAGCCGAGGAACAGCCGCTGCAGCCGCCGGCGCAGGCGCCGCAGGCAGCACAATCCAGCTTCTTCTTGGGCTTATGCTTGGCGAACTTGTTCATCACGGCGATGAGAACACCATAGATGAGGAAGCCGCCGGGGGTCAGCTTCATGATTGCAATGGGATCGAACAGGTTAGCGGTCAAGGTAATGCCGCACCAGGTACCGCTGCCCAGAATCTCACGAATAGTCGCCATGCAGAACAGGGCGAGGGTAAAACCGAGTCCCATGCCGAGACCGTCAAGAGCGGAATCGAGGACATTATTCTTGCTGGCAAACATCTCCGCACGCCCCAAGATGATGCAGTTTACAACAATCAGCGGCAGAAAGATGCCGAGGCTTTGATAAAGGCTTTGCGCATATGCCTGCAGCAAAAGCTGCACCACCGAAACAAAGCCGGCAATGACGACGATGAAGCAGGGAATGCGCACCTTATTGGGAATGATGTTGCGCAGGAGAGAGATAACGATATTGGAGCCGAACAGTACAAAGGTGGCTGCCATTCCCATGCCCAGAGCATTGAGAACCGAGGTGGAGGTAGCGATGGCAGGGCAGGTACCCAGCACCAGAACCAGTACGGGGTTCTCTTTGATAATACCGTTGGTAAAGGTTTTCAGCTTATTACTCATTTGGTTCCTCACGCTCCTTTCACAGTTTCATAGGCGGCAAACGCCAGCTTAACCGCTTCCTTATAGCCATTGGAGGTATAGGTCGCCTTGGTGACCATCGGCAGGTCGCTGTCGGGGGTCTCTGCCGTTACGCCGATCCACTTCTTGCTGTAGGAGCTCTTGGAGAGCTTGGCACCGTCGATGCCCTCATATTCATTGGGAGTCTCGGTGTGCTGATACAGCTTGGAGGCAATGATGGCGCCGTTATTATCAATGGCAACGAGAATATGCAGCTCCCCGCTGAAGCCGGAGGCATGAACATTGAACGCATAGCCCAGCTCGGACTGATAGGCGCTGTCGGTGCCTTCGGGTGCTGTCTCCAGTTCGGTGTAGCCCTCGCCCAGCATTTCGGCGATAAGCTCGGCTTCAGGATAGACCTTTTCTTCGGTGGGAGCTTCGATCTCGATGCCCGCCAGCTCGCCGTAGGCAACAAACGCATTACCGACTGCGGCATTAAAGCCCTTGGAGGAGAAGGTGGCGCCGGAGAGGAATTCAATGCCCTCCAGTGTGAAGTCTTTCCCAACATACTGCTCCTGGAAGTTCGGCTCGGTTTCGATGCGGTCGCCGATGCCGGGAGTCTCGCCGTGCTCCATCACCTGTGTACCGGTGACGGTACCGTCGGCGGAGATTCCGACCATAACCGAAATCATACCGGCAAAGCCCTTGCCCTGGCTTTGGAATACATAGCCTGCACCATTACCGGCTTTATAGGCTTTAGTGACATTTTCGGCAGTGACGGTCACTTCCTCAAAGTCCGTACCATCCGGCAGAACAGCAAGGAGAGCCTCATTGGCCTGTGCTGCCTTGGCAGCATCAATCACGGGCTTGGTGAGATTATAGGTACCTGTCAGCGCCGCAGAAACGACCAGGCAGATGGCGGTGAGAACAACGATGGGTTTCAGCTTTTCCCATTTCATTTTTCGGCACCTCCCACTCCAAACGGTTTTTTGTGACCCAGCTTATCAATGTGGGGACAGATGATGTTCATCAGCAAAATGGCAAAGGAAACACCCTCCGGATAACCGCCGGAAGAATTTCGGATCAACATGGTGATGATGCCTGCACCGAGGGCGAAGATGACCTTACCGAGCTCGGTGGAGGGAGAGGTGGAATAGTCAGTAAGCATAAAAATGCCGCCCAGCAGCACACCGCCGGTGAGAATCATGTAAATGGGATCATAGCCCAGTACAACGCTCATCAGTGCAATAGTTGCTACATATACCACCGGAATGGTGGGGGTAATAACGCCACGCACCACCAGATAGATAAAACCGATAATCAGTGCGATGGCACAGGTCTCGCCCAGGCAGCCACCGCGGATACCAAACAGCAGGTTCTTGACTGCAGGCAATCCCTCCACAGCGCCCCCTTTGATGAGTGCCAACGGAGTTGCACCGGAGACCGCATCAATGCCGTTGATGTAGGAATTAGCGGTCGGCCAGGTGGTCATCTGCCCTGCAAAGGCGATGAGCAGGAAAATACGGCCGGTAATGGCGGGATTGGCAAAATTGCAGCCGATGCCGCCGAACAGCTGCTTGACGATAACAATGGCGACAAAGCAGCCGACAATAGCCATCCAGATGGGGAACCCGGCAGGCAGGTTCATGGCCAGCAGCAGACCGGTCACGGCGGCGCTCAAATCCGAAATGGTATTGGTGCGCTTGGTGATGCGGCGGAACAGGTATTCAAACAGGATAGACGCACCAACGCAGACAACCTCCAGCACGAGGGCACGGGTGCCGAATACCAGAACGGACGCCACCACGGCAGGCAGCAGCGCAATGAGAACATCACCCATGACGGAGGTGGTGGAAACGCTGCTGCGGATATGCGGTCCCGCAGAGACCAACAGTTTACGATCAGTCATTTTATCTCCCCTCCTCCTTACTTTCTTATCATCTGCTTGCCCATCTGGTTATAGGCGACCAGATGGCGCTTGGCAGGACAGACATAGGCACAGCAGCCGCATTCCATGCACAGATTAACCTTCAATGCCTTCAGTGCCTCAACGTTCTCGGCATGATAGGCACGGTCCAATGCTGCTGGGCTCAAGCTCAGCGGGCAGGCACGCAGGCAGCGTCCGCAGCGAATACAGGCAGTCTCTGCCGCCATTTTCGCTTCTTTTTCGTTAAAGACCAAAAGTCCGTTGTTGTTCTTGTGGATAACCGCCTGATCGTCCTGGCAGGAGGTACCCATCATGGGACCACCCAGAATGATCTCGGCAGGCTCGCCCTTGTAGCCGCCGCAGAAGTTGATGATGTCCTCCAGCTTGGCACCGATGGGAACCCATACATTCTTCGGCTCCGCCACTGCGCCGCCGTCTACCGTTACCAACCGGCTTACCAACGGCATACCGGTCTTGACATACTCCGCCAGCTTGATGATTGTACCGACATTCATCACCAGTACGCCCACATCGCCGGGCAGCTTGCCCTCGGGGATCACACGACCGGTCGCCTCATAAACGATAACCTTTTCAGCGCCCTGCGGATAACGGGATTTCAGCTCCAGCACCTCCAGCTTACTGCCGGCTGCCGCAGCGTCCGCTTTAATCTTCTCGATCGCCTTTGGCTTATTGTTTTCTATGCCGATCACCGCACGCCCGTTCGGCATATGGCGCAGCAACAAGCTAACGCCCTCCAGCAACAGGTCGGTTTTTTCCATCATAATGCGATAATCGCAGGTAAGATAAGGCTCACACTCGGCACCGTTGATAACAAGGGTGTCAATTGCTGCGGTCTTCAGCCCAGTCAGCTTGACGCCGGTGGGGAAGCCTGCGCCGCCCAGGCCCATCAGTCCGCAGGCGCGTGCCGCCTTCAAAACATCTTCCAGCTCATCACCGATGACGGGCGGAGCCAGGGTCTCATCGACCGTCTGCTCGCCGTCGGTAGTAATGATAACCGCCTCGTTTTTGGCACCGCGCGCATTATAGATGTGCTCGATTGCCTTTACCTTGCCCGATACGCTGGAATGTATCGGTGCCGAAACCGCTGCTTCACTGTCGCCGATAAGCTGACCGACCTTAACGGTATCGCCAACTTTTACAACAGGCGTGCAGGGGGCGCCGATGTGCTGAGACATGGAAATCGTGACCTCCGCCGGTACCGGCATGATCACGCTTTCCAACTCGGCTGTGTTCTTATGGTGCTCCACATGAATACTGGGAAGCGAATGGAACATAGCCACAGGTATCCCTCCTAATCTTTTTATTTCAAGTTTAAGCGGTTCAGGTAAGGCAGCACTACCCGCAGCGCCATACCGGTAATAGCGCCCATCAGCAGTCCTGCCGCCAGAAGAACCGGAAAGTAATACCAGACATACTGGTTATTGATGATAAAACGTGCCATAACAAGCTGACCGATATTGTGTGCCGCCCCGCCGAACACGCTAAGCAAGAGATACTGTTCTTTTATCCCCGGCAAAAGGGAGAGCAGCAGCATAATCGTCACTGAGAAAACTCCGCCCGCTGCACTCATTGCGGCAGCCACCGCCCCGCGGGTCAGCAATACAAACAGTGCCTTCAATATGGCAATTGTGAACCCGCTTACCGGCCCCAGTACAAACAGCGCATACATGGTCACGATATTGGAAAGCCCCAACCGGATCCCCGGCGGCAGCATAGGCAGGGCAGGCAGCAGCGACTCCAAAAAGCTGAGAGCCATCGCCAACGCAAACAGCAGCCCCATCAGTGCCAATCGTTTCACTTTTCGGCTGCGGTTCTGTGCTGCCATGCGTTCCTCCTCATTCGGTCACCCTATTATTTTAGATGCCTTTCTCTGCTTTTTCAAGCATTCAATGGTTTTTTCAGCATTTTTAATTATAAAAGAATAGCATCTTCGTTATACGCACCGTTTACAAATCCTACTGAAAAGACTGGTGAAGCAGAATGTCTTCTGCCTTCACCAGTCTCCGGTCGGCTTTTTCAGCCGGATCAATCCATGTCGCAGCCGGTGCAGCCTTCGCAGTCGCCTTCGCAGTCCAAGTCGTCTAAGTCAAACTCCAGCTTCTCGCCGCAGTTGGGGCAGTCGATCTCCCCCTCACACAGCATGCTTTCGTCAACGCAGATCGTATCGCCGCAGGTGGGACATTTCACTTCGTACAGAGGCTCGTCCTCGTCGTCAAACTCATCATAGTCATCTAAACCATAATCGTCGTCATCATCGAAGGAATCATGGCACTCATCATCGTCCTCGTACAGGGCATCTTCTACGTCCTGCAGATCATCATCGATCGCATCAACGACCTCGCCCAACTCCTCTACCGCTTCTTCCAAATCGGTAACGGAGAGCGCCAGATCGTCCAGCACCTCGATCACATTCAGCAGGACTTTGCCCTCAGCGGTGGTGTCGGTCAGCTTCAGACCGTCAGCCAAGCCACGCAGATATGCAACTTTTTCAATAACAGTCATTTTAGTACCTCCCTATTCATTTGGGGTCATCGCAATGACAAAACGGAAAGGAGCGTTACGCTCTTTCCATGTACTCACCGGTTCTGGTGTCCACACGGATCATATCGCCCTCATTAATGAACAGAGGAACCTTGATCTCTGCGCCGGTTTCCAGCGTTGCGGGCTTCAGGGTATTGGTGGCGGTATTGCCGGCAAAGCCGGGGTCGGTCTTGGTGACCTCCAGTTCCATAAAGAAAGGAGGCTCTACACCGAACACGCTGCCTTTGTAGGAAAGGATCTTGCAAACGGTGTTCTCTTTGACAAACTTAAAGTTGTCGCCCAATACGTCCTTGCTGATCGGAACATTCTCATAGGTCTCCTGATCCATGAAATAGTACAGATCGCCATCGGAATACAGATATTCCATATCCTTTCTCTCGATGTAGGCGGTCGGATACTTATCAGAGGGATTAAAGGTGCGCTCGGTCACAGCACCGGTGATCACGTTGCGGATCTTGGTGCGGACAAAAGCAGCGCCCTTGCCGGGTTTAACATGCTGGAACTCAATGATCTGATAGACGTTGCCGTCCATATCGAAGGTCACGCCGTTCCGGAAATCGCCTGCACTTACCATAATACAAAAACCTCCAAGGATATAATATACGGATTTAACTATCTGATTTTAACATATAATAGCGGTTGATTGCAAGTGGTTTTCACAGGATAATCAATTCTTTGGGGCTGTTTGTCAAATCTTTTGTGCCGTCCGGCGCGATCCAAACCATATCCTCGATGCGCACGCCAAACCGTCCTTCCAGATAAATGCCCGGCTCCACAGTAATGACCATGCCCTGACGGCAGGTGATCCCCGGATCAGCGGCAGGCGTAAAGCCCGGCGTCTCATGGATCTCAATTCCGACAGAATGACCCAAGCTGTGCCCGAAGCAGCCCTCGTAGCCGGCATTATAGATCAAGTCGCGGGCAGCGGCGTCCACTGCGCGGCAGGAGGCACCCTCCACAGCCTTTTCGATACCGAGAAGCTGGGCGGCAAGCACGGTATCATACACCTTACGCATCTCGTCAGTCGGCTCACCAATCGCGATGGTGCGGGTCATGTCGGAGCAGTAGCCGTCCCACAGAGCGCCGTAATCCATTGTGAAAAAGTCACCCTGCTGCAAAGGGCGGTCACCCGGCACGGCATGCGGCTTGGCGGAGTTGGGCCCACCGGCGGCAATAGTCTCAAACGCCAGACCATCAGCACCCAGACGACGCATGCAGTATTCCAGATATGCGGCGATCTCTTTTTCAGTTTTACCCGGCTTGATAAAATCGAGGATCTCCCGGAAAGCGGCATCGGTAATTCCCTGCGCCTTGCGGATTGCAGCGATCTCATACTCGTCTTTCAGAGAACGCATCTCCAGGATTTTATCGTTCAGGGCAGCATCGGTCGAAAAGTCATATTCCGGCAGTCTTTTGCGGTATACCTCCAGCGCGCCGACCGTCACATAGCCGGTTTCAATTGCGACGGTTTTCGCACCGTGCTTTTTCAGCAGCGCACCGATCTGTTCATACAGCTTGTCCTGCAGAATAACCTCTGCACCGGTCACGGTTGCCTTGGCAATCTCGATATAGCGGAAATCAATAATGAAATAGGCGGCGTCCCGGAATGTCACCAGTGTGCCGTCAGAGGCACCCAATCCGGTAAAATAGCGGCGGTTCACCTCGGAGGTGATCAATGCGGCGTCGGCGCCATCCGGCAGCGCCTTCATCAGCTTTTCAATACGGTTCATGCTTGCTTCTTCCTTTCTTCTGCTTCTTTGTATAGGTCGCGCATCGTTGCGGCGTCCTCCGCCTGAGTCCCTGCCGATTCGCAAATGATGGTGGGCCGGCTGTCATACTTCACCAGCACCTCCGCCAGCGGCGCAAAATACGGACCGTAGGTGGTATCGGCAAAGGTCAGGTGGCGTTTTTCTCCGCCGTTATCGGTGTACTCTATCTGAGAAAAATGAGAATGGAAGCACTTCATGCGCTGCTCCCCTATCTCATTTCTCATCGTCAACAAAATACGCTCATAGTCCTCCGCTCCGCGGATACTTCCCAGCGTGCGGGCATTCAAATGCCCAAAATCAACACAGGGCAACAGGCGGTCGTCCAGCTTGCACAGCTCCATGACCTCCTCCAGCGTGCCCAGCTGGTTAAACTTGCCCATAACTTCCGGACATACAATAATATGTCCCAGATGTGCCTCATCCAGCGCTGTCAACGCCCGCTTCATGGTGTCCTTAGCAAGCGAAAGCGCCTCCTCCCTGCTGATCTTGGCACAGGAGCCGGAATGGACGACAATGCGCCGCGCCCCCATCAGGTCGGCGGCTTCGGCGGATTCCATAATGTATTTGATGCTGTTCAGCCGTTTTTCCTCCTCCACGCCGGAAAGAGAAATATAGTACGGTGCGTGCAGCGAAAGCTGAATATCCCGCGCCTCGCAGCCCGCTTTCAGCTTCAGCACACTTTCGCGGTTGATGCGAACCCCACGCCCACACTGGTACTCATAGGCGTTCAGCCCCATCTTTTCCAGATACTCCGGTATCTGCGGGGTGGATTTGTACCCCATTGCGGTAAAGCTCTCGGCATTACCGGCAGGGCCTATTCTTATCATTTGGTCTCCCTCCTTTTCCTGCGATGGTAACGCCGCAGCAGCGGCTTTTCCAAGGGGCGCTTGATGCGGTACAGTCCGTACCCCTCCTCCGCATACGGCTCCACCAGTATGGTCATGCAGCCACACAGGTTGCCGCACAGAATATCGGTAAAAAGCTGATCGCCAATCAATGCAGTCTGCTGCGGACTAACGCCGAATTCCTTCATTTTGGCAAGCGCCACCTTCTTTTTCGGCTTAGCGGCATCGGCAATATAGCCCAGCCCCAATCGGTTGGCAAAGGGCGCCACCCGCAGCTCGTGGTTATTGGAGATAACAAACAGGCGAAGTCCCGCCTGCCGCTGCCGATCCAGCCATTCCATCACCTCCGGCTTTATTTCCTGACTGTTGTCGCCGGTCAGTGTGTTATCTACATCCAGCAGCAGTGCGCGGATACCGTGCTGTGTAAAAAAATCTGTCGGGATCTCCTCGATCCGGTGAAAATCGTACTGTGGGGTCAAAAGCGGCAAGGGGTCACGCTCCTTTTTTGAGGTATTCCGGCACTATTATAGCAACATGGCGGCATAAAATAAAGTCCCAAATAAAAAAGTATATGCGCTAAATGGAAAAGGCAGACGGGGGAAACCCATCTGCCTTTGTTCCGGTTGCAATAAAGATCAAGATTACTTGTACTTGCGCTTACGAGCAGCCTCGGACTTTTTCTTGCGCTTAACGGAAGGTTTCTCATAATGCTCGCGCTTGCGGACTTCCGCCAAAACACCAGATCTGGCGCAGGAACGCTTAAACCGTCTGAGAGCACTATCCAGCGACTCGTTATCTTTTACTCTGATCTCTGCCATTTACTATTCCCTCCCTACGCCTACGGCTGGAGTTATATCCTAATAACAGGATAACACATAGATTATACAATATCGCAATTTACTATGTCAAGAGATTTTTATTGAGCGAAACTCTACAGCATGATTATCCGCTTATTTCGCCACGATATTGTAGAGCTTCCCCTTAACATAGATTTCTTTGAGAACGGTCTTGCCCTCCAATGCCGCTTTGACGCTGTCATTTGCCATCACCAAAGACTTCACCGATTCCTCGGTACTATCTGAGGGGATCATCAGACGTGCCTTGATCTTGCCGCTTACCTGCACCGCGATCTCCACATCGGCGTCCACGCACTTGGCAGGGTCATATTCGGGCCACTTCGTCTTCGCCAGCATCTCCTTGCCGCCGATGGCTTCATTGATCTCCTCGGTAATATGCGGTGCAAAGGGATTGAGCAGGGTGATGAAGGTCATCAGCTCTCCGCGGGTCACGCTGCCCTTATCATAGATCTCATTCAGCACACTCATCATTGCGGCGATGGCGGTATTGCACTTCAGCCCCTCGATATCCTCGCTGACCTTCTTGATCAGCTTATGGAAGCTGCCCTCCAGTTCTGCGGAATAGCCGTCCTCCTGCGTCATCATGTCGGTCAATGCTGCCACTCGCTCCAGGAATCGCTTACTGCCTTTGATGGACGAGGTGTTCCACGGCGCAGTCTTTTCAAAGTCGCCGATGAACATTTCGTACATTCTCAGGGTATCAGCACCGTACTGGGCGATAACGTCATCAGGATTGACGACATTGCCGCGGGATTTACTCATCTTCTCACCGTTTTCGCCCAGTATCATACCGTGGCTGGTACGCTTGGCATACGGCTCCTTGCAGGAGACCACGCCGATATCATACAGGAACTTGTGCCAGAAGCGAGAATACAGAAGATGCAATGTGGTGTGCTCCATACCGCCGTTATACCAGTCTACCGGCATCCAGTAGTCCAGCGCCTCCTTGGCAGCCAGTGCATTGGCATTGTGCGGGTCACAGTAGCGCAGGAAATACCACGAGGAGCCCGCCCACTGGGGCATTGTATCGGTCTCCCGCTCGGCAGGTCCGCCGCAGCAGGGACAGGTGGTTTTTACCCAGTCAGTCAGCTTTGCCAGCGGGGATTCCCCGTTATCGGTCGGCTCATAGCTTTCCACCTCCGGCAGGCGCAGCGGCAGCTCGCTTTCGGGAATCGCCACCCAGCCGCACTTGGGGCAGTTCACCAGCGGGATCGGCTCGCCCCAATAGCGCTGCCGAGAGAACACCCAGTCGCGCAGCTTGTAGTTCACCTTTGTCTCGCCCTTCTTCTGCTCCTCCAGCCACTTAACGATGGCTTTCTTGGCATCTTCCACGGTCATGCCGTCCAAAAATCCGGAGTTGACCATGATGCCGGTGGCGCAGTCGGTAAAGGCTTCCTTTTCCACATCGCCGCCCTTTACCACCTCAATGATAGGCAGTCCGAATTTCTTGGCAAACTCCCAGTCACGGGTATCATGTCCGGGTACCGCCATAATAGCGCCGGTACCGTAGCTCATCAAAACATAATCCGAAATGAAGATGGGAATCTCCTTGCCATTGACAGGGTTGATGGCGGCAACGCCAGCCAGCCGCACACCGGTCTTGTCCTTTGCCATCTCGGTGCGTTCAAAGTCGGACTTGCGGGCGGAGACCTCCTGATAGGTACGGATCTCCTCCATATTTCCGATGCGGTCAGCCCACTTTTCAATATAGGGGTGCTCCGGCGACATAACCATGTAGGTTGCGCCAAATAGCGTATCGGGGCGGGTGGTGTAGATTTTCAGCTTATCGCCGCCGGTGGTATCAAACTCCACCTCGGCGCCGGTGGAACGTCCGATCCAGTTGATCTGGGAGGTTTTAACGCGTTCCAGATAGTTCACATCGGAAAGGTCATCAATAAGCCGCTGTGCATAGGCGGTGATCTTCAGCATCCACTGGCTCTTTACCTTGTGAATGACCTCACTGCCACAGCGCTCGCACACGCCGTTTACCACTTCCTCGTTTGCCAGCACGCACTTGCAGCTGGTACACCAGTTAACGGACATTTCCTTCTTATATGCCAGACCTTTTTTGAAAAGCTGCAGGAAGATCCACTGGGTCCACTTGTAGTAGGCAGGGTCGGTGGTATTCACTTCCCGGTCCCAATCGAAGGAAAGTCCCAAACTTTGCAGCTGCGCCTTAAAGTGCGCCACATTCTGCGCCGTTACGATCTCCGGGTGGATGTGGTTCTTGATGGCAAAATTCTCGGTGGGCAAGCCGAAGGCGTCCCAGCCCATGGGATACAGCACATTATAGCCTTGCATACGGCGTTTTCTTGCCACAATATCCAAGGCGGTGTAGGAACGCGGGTGTCCCACGTGCAGTCCCTGACCGGAGGGGTACGGAAACTCCACCAGCGCATAATACTTCGGCTTGGTATAGTCATTTTCGGCATGGAATACATGAGATTCCGCCCACTTCTTTTGCCATTTCGGTTCAATTTCCTTAAATTCGTGTTTCAACGGTCTGTCCTCCCTGCCTCGTTCGGCTTTTTTTATCAAGTTTATGGCTGTTATTTTGCTTCGTCAATCAGATCCAGCGGCACACGGGGCGCATCTGCCCACACACGGTCAATGCTGTAAAAATTGCGGGTCTCGGCATAGAAGATATGCACAATGACATCACGGTAATCCATCAGGATCCACTGGGCGGAGCTTCGTCCCTCGATGCGCTTTGGCTCGATGCCCTGCCGCCCCAAATAGTCGTCCAGATCCTCGCACAGCGATTTGACCAGCGTGGTATTACCGGCAGTCGCCACTACAAAATAATCTCCGATGGTCGTCAGCTCCCCGATCTGAATTACCTCCAGATCTGTCGCTTTCTTGCTGTCCAAAAATTTTGCGATAGAAAGAGCAAGTTCCTTGGAATTCATACTTTTTCCTCCTTGCAGATTTTAACAAATTCGTTGTATGCCTGCCAGCTCTCGCAGCAGACAGCGCATTTTTTACGGATCAGCCTGCCGATGGTATAGCACAGTGCATACAGCATTGCTCCGTCCAGAGATTGCTCTGTCCGGCGTCTCATTTCCTCCACATCTGGGTAGTGCCGCCCCTCCTCGGTCAGATCCGCCAGATACACGATCTTCTCCAGCCGGCTCATGCCGGCGCGCGCCACAGTATGATACCGCACCGCATTTTCAATGTCCTTATCGTGCACCCCGTAGCGTCCCAGTATCTCCGCCGCAGCAAAGCCATGGATCAACTGCGGCTGCTCCCGAAAATCAATATCGGTCATTATAGCACTTTGCCTCATGATTTGCAACGTTTCCTCCAGAGGCATTTCCTTGCAGCAATCGTGCAGGATTCCGGCAACTGCCGCCTTTTCGGGGTCTTCTCCCCAACGGCGTGCCAGACGCTCAGCCTCCCGCTCCACCCCCAGGGAGTGCCGGTAGCGTTCCTCGCTCATCAGTGGGCGGATTGCCCTGCGCATTTCTTCACGAGTCATGGCGCTCCCCCTTATACAGTCCATGGGCGGCGATATATTCCTCTACTGCGGGGGGCAGTTCATCGCAATGCTCTCCGGCATGCAGCTTTTCACGTATTTCGGTGGAGGAAACCACCCGCACCGCATTATCCAGAAAGATAGTCAGGACGCCTTCTCTTGCCAGCAGGCGTGCGGCGCGGTACAGCGCCTCTTTATCGTCCGGCTCCCGGCTGGCAACCGCCAGCGTACACATTCTGCCCAAAGCCCGCCATTCCCGCCACGCAGTAAATGTCAGGTAGTTATCCGTCCCCATGACGAGATAAAAATCGTCCTTCGGATACATCTCCCGCATGTGCCTCAAGGTGTCAATGGAATAGCTGACACCGCCGCAGGTCAGTTCATAATCGTCTGCTATGGCGCCCTGCAGCTCCCTCACTGCCAAACGGCACATTTCCAGCCTATCCTCCCCTGCCGCCAAATCCGGGGTCGCCTTGTGCGGTGGGATAAAGGTCGGAATCACATGCAGGCAGTCCAGACGAAGCTGCTTGATTGCCTGACGGCACACCTCCACATGACCCATGTGGATCGGGTTAAAGGTACCGCCGTAAAAACCGATTCTTGCCACTTCTCTCTCCTCCCGTTACCGCAGCTCAATGATGGTCTTTTCGGGATTTTTGCGGTATAGTGTCACCTTGCGTCCCACAACCTGCACCACTTCGGCGCCGGTTGCTTCCGCCAGGATTGCCGCCATCTCCCTGGGAGATTCCGGTGCGGTCTCCAGCACCGTCAGCTTGATCAGTTCACGGGCAGTCAATGCATCGTCCACCTGCTTTTGCAGGGTATCTCCCATGC
This sequence comes from uncultured Oscillospiraceae bacterium, assembly GCA_900552845.1. GTDB lineage: Bacteria > Bacillota > Clostridia > Oscillospirales > Ruminococcaceae > Angelakisella. The sequence goes on from USBC01000001.1 coordinate 18,537, forward strand.
CGTTTTTTCCCACCTGCAGAATTGCCTCCACGGTGTTGGCATAGGAGCGCAGCTTAGCTCTTGTTTTGGAATCCATCATATTGTTTATTCTCCTTCTTTTCTGTCCTTCATCTTCTTATACAGCGCCGTCAGCGCACGTCCGCGGTGACTGATAGCGTCCTTGGCGGGACCGTCCAGCTCTGCAAAGCTGTGTTCTCCCACCATAAACAAGGGGTCATAGCCAAATCCGTTCTCTCCGTGCAGCCGATGGGCAATGGTTCCCTCGCAGGTACCCTCACACTGAACAATATCATCTTCTCCGAACACGACGCAGATAGCACAGACAAACCGTGCCGTGCGCTTTTCATCGGGGACATTTTCCATCTCCCGCAGGAGCTTTTCGTTGTTATCAGCGGAATTGTGCCCTTCGCCGGCATAGCGGGCGGAATATACCCCAGGCGCTCCGTCCAGCGCATCAACGCACAAGCCGGAGTCATCTGCTACAGTGGGCAGTCCGGTCACACGGTAGATCCCCATTGCCTTGAGATAGGCGTTTTCGGCAAAGGTCGTGCCGGTTTCCTCAATTTCAAGGTCCGGACAAATTGTGTCCTGCGGCAGGATCTCCCACCCCAACGGCAAAAGGATCCGGCGGAACTCCTCCACCTTGTGCTTATTTTTACTTGCCAGTATCAGCTTCATGCTTCTTCCTCGTCCAACAGCAGAGCGCGGGCAAAGTCGGCGGCACTAAACGGTGTCAGATCGCCGATGCTTTCGCCGGTTCCTACAAACTTGATGGGCAACCCCAGTTGATCGCGAATGGCAATTGCCACACCGCCCTTGGCAGTGCCGTCCAGCTTGGTCAAAATAATGCCGGTCACACCGCAGGCAGCAGCAAATTCCCGTGCCTGATTCAAACCGTTTTGTCCGGTGGTGGCGTCCAGCACCAACAGCGTTTCCCTGCTGCAGCCGGGCGCTTCGCGCTCCAGCACGCGGTCGATCTTTGCCAGCTCCTCCATCAGGTTCTTCTTGGTATGCAGGCGTCCCGCCGTATCGCAGATCAGCACATCGACATTTCTCGCCTTTGCAGCTGTGATACTGTCATACACCACAGCGGCAGGGTCGGCGCCCTCGGCATGCTTTATCATTTGGCAGCCCACACGGTCAGCCCACACGCCCAGCTGCTCTCCGGCAGCCGCACGGAAGGTATCCGCTGCGCCCAGCAGCACCTTTTTGCCCTGCCCCTGCAGCCAGTACGCCAGCTTGCCGATGGAAGTGGTCTTTCCCACGCCGTTGACGCCCACTACCAGCACTACACTGGGCTTGGTCTCGGTCACCAGCGGCTCATCCGGCTCCATCAGCTCGGTTACGATCTCGCATAGGTTCTCCCGCAGCTCGGCAGAATCAATGCTCCGGTGCCTGATCCGTTCGCCCAGCTTGGAGCAGATCTTTCCCGCCGTCGTCACACCGACATCGGCAAGGATCAGAATCTCCTCCAGCTCCTCCAGCGTGTCGGCGGTAATCTTGCCGGAGAAATTATCCAGTTCCAGGCTCAGGTTCTGTTTTGTTTTCTTTACGCTTTTGCGAAAAATATCAAAAAATCCCATTGGTTCTCCTTAGCTCAGGCTCTTGCCGAATTTCTTTTCCATCTCCGTCACGTCCAGCCGCAGCAGCTTGGAGATGCCTTCCTCCTCCATGGTAACGCCGTACAGCACATCGCCCTGCTCCATGGTGCCGCGGCGATGGGTGATTGAGATAAACTGGGTATGATCGGTCATTCGGTGCAGATAGGCGGCAAATTTACCGACATTTACATCGTCCAGCGCCGCCTCGATCTCATCAATGAGGACAAACGGTGCAGGATTGACCCGAAGAATGGCAAAATAAATGCAGATTGCCACAAATGCCTGCTCGCCGCCGGATAGAGCAGATAGATTTTTTATGATCTTTCCGGGCGGCTGCACGATGATCTCGATGCCCGTTTCCAAAGGGTCGGTTGCATCGGTCAGGCGCAGCTCGGCGTGTCCGCCGCCGAACAGCTCGCGAAAGATCTCTCCGAAGTGCCGGTTGATGCCGGCAAACCGCTCGGTAAAGATGGCGCTCATCTGGGCGGAAAGCTCGGTGATCAGGCGGGTCAGCTCTTTCTTGGCGTTTTCGGCGTCATCTATCTGCTCTTTCATAAAGCGATAGCGCCCGCTCACTTCCTCGTATTCCTCAATCGCCGCTACATTCACGGCGCCCAACCCGCGGATTCGTCCGCGCAGCTCGGAAAGCCGCTTCTGCGCTGCCGGAATATCCTCCAGCACGATCGCCTTTTCCGCCGCCTCGCTGCGGGTCAGCTCATATTCCTCCCACATCTTTGTGCTGATGTTGTTTTGCTGATCCTGCATATCAGCGCTCTTTTCCTGCAGGCGGATCAGCTCGTTGGCTGCCGCCTCCCGCTTGGAAATAACATCGCTGCTTTCACGGTTCAGGGTATTTCTGCGTGCCTCCAGCCGGTCGCGCTGCTCGTCCGCCTCTTTAATATCCCGGCGCAGCGTTTCGATTTCGCTGCTTCCACTTTGGGCGCCGGCATTTATTTCCTCTATCTCCGCCATGATGGCAGCGTTCTCGGCAATCAAGTGCTCCTGCCGCTGCCGCAGCTCGGCCAGCGCAGCCTCGCCGCCCTTCTGTTGGTTTTCCATCTGCTCTATGGCAAGACGAGCAGCCTCGCAGTCCTTTTGCCGCGTAATGTCCTCCATCTGCAAAGCCGTTACCGCTTCTGCCGCCGTGCTCAATTCCGCTGCCAACGCTTCGTGTGCCGCAATTCCCTCGGCAGCCAGCTTTGTCAGCCGATCTACCTCCTCGGTCAGCTTAACGACCAACTCGCCGCCGGAAATCTTCTGCCGGCGAAGCTGCTCCACGCGGGCAGTCAGTTCATCATATTCGCGCAGTGCCTGCTCATTCAGACGCTCCGCTTCCTCCACATTGGCGGCAAGTCGTTTCACCAGCGTTTCGGCAGAGATCAGATCCTCTCTCGCCGTCTTTTCCTCGGCTTCTACGCCGTCCACCGTTGCTTGAATGGTATCGGTCTCCCGGCGCAGCTCGGTCAGCTGGGCTTCCAGCTCCTCCGCCTGCCCGCTGTATTTCTTTGCCTCGGCAGTCAGTGCATCGATCTCTCCCCTGCGGGAAAGAATGGAAGCGTTTTTATTCACAGAGCCGCCGGTCAAGCTGCCGCCGGCATTCACCACCTGACCGTCCAGCGTTACCGCGCGGTAGCGGTAGCCGTACGCCTTGGCAATGGCGGTCGCCGCATCAATATCCTCGGTCACAACGGTGCGCCCCAGCAGCGAAGCGACCACCTCGCGGTAACGGTCATCGCACTGCACCAGTTCACTGGCAAGGCCCACATAGCCGCCCCGCGCCGCCATGTCGTTCTCTTTTATCGGGTTGGAACGGATATTGGTCAGCGGCAGGAAGGTCGCCCGTCCGGCGCCTTTTTCTTTCAGGTGCATAATGGCACGCTTTGCCGCACCCTCGTCCTGCACCACAATGTTCTGGATCGCTGCGCCCAGTGCAATCTCCACGGCAGTGGCATACCGGTTCTCGGTCTTAATCAGGCTGGAGACCGGACCGATAATTCCCCGCAGGGCGCCTGCGCCCGCCTGCTTCATTACAAACTTGACGCTGTTATTAAAGCTCTCATAGTTCTTTTCCAGATCGGAAAGCACCTGTGCGCGCTGCAGCTTCTCGCCAGCCAGCTTTTCGCAGTTTCTCTGCCGGCTTTCCAGCTCGGCTTGTTTATCGCTTCGGCTTTTCAGCTTGTACAAATATCCGTTTTTACTGTTCTGCAGGCTTTGCAGGCGTTCCCGCAGCTCATCGGCAAATGTCCGGTGTCCGGTCAATTCCTCCCGCAGGCGGCTTAGGTGTTCATCTTTGTCCTTAGCCTGTCCCCGCAGCGCCTCCAGCCGGATCACGGTCTCGTCCGCCAGCGTTCCGGCAGTCTCGGCAGAAAGCTCCGCCTTGTGGATCTGTCCCTGCAGTTCCTCCTTCTGCAGCATCAGCGCGCCCTGCTCGGCGGTCAGCCGGTGCTCCTCCTGCCGCTTTTCCTCCAAAGCCTTCTGGCTCGCCTCCAGCGTCCGGCGGAGCTCCTCAGCCTCTTTTTTGCAGGTCTCATACCCGCTGCGCAGCATCGTCAGCTTTTCCTCCGTCTCACCGGCAGAAAGCTCGCTGTCCCCCAGTTCCTTTTTCAACTGGGCTATGGCGACGTCATTGTGCTCGATATTGTTCTGCATGACGGCAGTATCTACCTTTGCCTGCGAGATCGCGTCCTCATATTCCTTGATGCGACCACGCTTATGCTCGATGTAGAGGTTCGCGTCCTGTGTCTTTTTCTGGATCTCCTCAATCTCCCGTTCGATCTCGTCCAGCCGCTTCTGTGCGGTAGTCTTATCGTTGGCGGCAAGCAGAGTCTTATCCTCCAGCTCCGCCAGCTGCCGTCCCAGCTTTGCCAGCTGCTCCAACCACAGGCTGATCTCCAGCGACCGTTTCTCCTCAGCAAGCACCAGATACTGCTTTGCCTTTTCGCTCTGCGCCTTCAGAGGGCCTACACGGTCCTCCAGTTCGCCCATGATATCGCGCAGCCGCACCAGATTATCCTCTGCCTGCTGCAGCTTTCTTTCCGCCTCGGTCTTGCGGTAGCGAAACTTGGAAATTCCCGCGGCTTCCTCAAAGATTTCCCGCCGTTGGGTGCTTTTCGCACTTACGATCTCCGCAATCTTTCCCTGCTCAATGACCGAATAGCCGTCCCGTCCCAAACCGGTATCCATAAAGGTCTCGTTGATATCCCGCAGGCGCACCGGATTATTATTGATACGATATTCGCTTTCACCGCTTCGGTACAACCGGCGGGTGATAACCACCTCATCGCTGTCAATTTCAATGCTGCGGTCGGTATTATCAATAAACAGGCTCACCCAGGCAAAGCCGGTCGGCTTACGGGAGACAGAGCCGCCGAAAATGACGTCCTCCATTTTTGCCCCGCGCAGGCTTTTTACCGACTGCTCGCCGAATACCCACTTGATTGCATCGCTGATATTACTTTTTCCGCTGCCGTTAGGACCTACTATGACGGTGATCCCGTCATCAAAGGTCAGCTTGGTGCGGTCGGGGAAGGATTTGAATCCCTGCATTTCCACCGCTTTCAGCTTCATGGCATCTCCTCCTGATTTTCTCTGTTATCGAAAAGATCGCATACTGACTCACTATAGGGTAATATTATACTCCTTTTTTGTCCGCTTCACAAGAAAATCTTTTTTCCCTTATTTGTCGCTGCTGGTTCACAAACAAAAGCAGCCGATACTCCGCGATCTTTTCATCGGAATACCGGCTGTTTTTCTTTTTTCCTCAGCCCTCGCCCATCAGCTTCAGCGCCTCATGTGCGGCTGCCTGCTCTGCGCCTTTTTTGCTGCGGCTCACTCCCCTGCCGATGACATTACTGTTGAGGTGTACCTCCACCACAAACTTCTTATCATGGTCGGGGCCCATAGCCGAAACCAACACATACTCCACCCGTTCCTCCGGGTTTTTCTGTATGATCTCCTGCAGACGGGTCTTGTAATCCACAAAGGGCGCTGCCTCATGGGTCAGGTCGTTCTCCACAAAAGGCAGCACAAACCGCTGCGCTGCATCTATCCCGCCATCAAGGTAGATGGCGGCAATCAACGCTTCAAAGGCATCGCTGACGACCGATGGGCGCTCTCGTCCGCCGGTCTGCTCCTCCCCATGTCCCAGCAGCAGCTCCTCACCCAGCCTTATTCTCTGTGCAAACTCAAAAAGGCTCTTTTCGCACACCAAACTTGCGCGAATCTTGGTCAGATCTCCCTCTGCCAAATGGAACTTATGGAAGATGTGATCCGCCACAATGACGGAAAGCACCGCATCTCCGAGAAACTCCATACGTTCATTGCATTCCATTTTCTGCCGGCTTTCATTTGCATAGGAGGAGTGGGTCAGGGCACGCTCCAAAAGCCCTTTGTTATTAAAGTGGTAGCCGATCCTCACCTGCAAAGCTTCCATGGACATAACAGCGCCTCCTTTTTTATTTTTCGGTCAAAGCTTATTCCGTCTCGATGGTCTCAGCGGCAAGCTGGTTTTCCATCTCGCTGATGATTCTGTTCTCACAGCAGCTGATCGCCTGCCGCACGGCATTGCAGAAGGCCTTGGCATCACTGCTGCCATGTGCCTTGATGACCGGCTTTCTGGTACCCAGCAGCAAGGCGCCGCCGTATTCGGCGGAATCAAACTTCCGCTTAAATTCACCCAGATCCTTCTTCACCACAGCAGCCGCCAGCTTGTTGGGGAGCGACTTCATAAAGATACTCTTGATCTCGCTCATAAACAGCTTTGCCAGCCCCTCGGTGGTTTTCAGAATGACATTGCCGGTAAAGCCATCGCAGACCGCCACATCGCAGCCGCCCAGCGGCACCTCGCGCGCCTCCACATTGCCGATAAAGTTATAGCCTGCTTCTTTCATCAAGCCGTAGGCTTCCACCTGCAGCTCGGTGCCCTTGGTCTCCTCCACTCCGATATTTACCAGTCCCACGCGGGGGTTCGGCATACCCAGAATCCGTTTCATATACACCGAGCCCATCAGCCCGAACTGCCGCAGCATCTCAGGGCGGCAGTCGTGGTTTGCGCCGGAATCTAGCAGCATAAAGCAGCCGCCCCTGCAGGGCACTACGGTGCCGATGGCAGGGCGCTTCACTCCCTTGATACGCTTGACGATGAGCGTTCCCCCCACCACCAAGGCGCCGGTGCTGCCTGCGGAAACAAAAGCCTCTCCCTCTCCGTTTGCCAGCATCTGCAAACCGCGCGCCATGCTGCTGTCCTTGTGCTGCTTCATAATGGCGGTCGGCTCTGCTTCCATCGGAAAGACGTCAGGAGCATCGGCGATTGTCATATCCTCCAGAGAAACGCCCAGCTCTGCCGCCCTTGCACGCAGCTTTTCGCCGTTGCCGGTCAGCACGATCTCGCACTTCCAACGGTCTGCTGCCATACGGCAGCCCTGCAGTACCGCGTCCGGCGCATTATCGCCGCCGTATGCATCTACGATCACTCTCATCGTTCTTCCCTCGCTTTCAGATAACTGTTCATGGCATCCACCGCACGGTCCGCCATGGCTTGATAGCGTTCCTGCTTGCCCTTTACCGGCTCCGTCAGCGGCGGCAGGATCCCCATATTGCTCCCCATCGGCTGAAAATCCTCCACGCTCTCATCGCTGATATACCGGCACAGTGCGCCCATCATCGTTTCGGGCGGGGGTAGCAGCAGTTTTCTGCCCTGCAGCCGGTCGGCAACGGCATGCGCCGCCAGAATGCCGCTTGCGGCGGATTCAATATACCCTTCTACACCGGTCATTTGTCCGGCGAAGCTCACTGTTGGTTCCTTTTTCAACCTGAACCAGCCGTCCAGCAGACGGGGGGAATCCAAAAATGTATTGCGGTGCATTACGCCGTAGCGCACAAACTCTGCGTTTTCCAGCCCCGGAATCATCGAAAAGACCCGCTTCTGCTCCGGAAAGAGCAGGTTGGTCTGAAAACCCACAATATTATACACGGTGCCGGCGGCATTTTCCCGCCGCAGCTGAATATTTGCCCACGGACGGTGTCCGGTGCGGGGATCTCTCAACCCCACCGGACGCAGCGGACCGTACCGCATGGTATCTAACCCGCGCTTTGCCAGCACCTCTATGGGCATACAGCCCTCGTACACCTTAAAGTATTCCTTCTCAAATTCATGCAGCTCCACGCTTTTGGCATTCACCAGCGCCTCGTGGAACGCTTCATACTCCTCTTTGTTAAAGGAGCAGTTGATGTAGTCCGCCTCGCCGCGGTCGTAGCGGGTCGCAAAATACACCCGCTCCATATCAATGGATTCCTTAGTGACAATGGGAGCGGAGGCATCATAGAAGCTCAGGTATTTTTCTCCGCACAGCCGCCCGATGGTCTCGGAAAGTGCCTCGCTGGTCAGGGGGCCCGTCGCTACGATCACATCTCCCTGCGGCAGCTCAGTCACCTCGCCGGTCACTACCGTTACATTCGGCAGCGCCCGTATCGCCTTTGTCATCGCATCGCTGAACGCCGTGCGGTCTACCGCCAGTGCGCCGCCGGCGCTCACCGCTGTTTCTTCGGCACAGCGCACCACCAGCGAATTCATCGCCTTCATCTCGGCTTTCAGCAGCCCCGCAGCGGAATTGAGCCGCATCGCCTTTAAGGAATTGGAGCACACCAGCTCGGCAAAGCCTTCGTAATGGTGTGCCGGCGAATATTTCTCCGGCTTCATCTCGTACAGCGTCACCGCAATTCCCCGGTTTGCCAGCGCCCATACAGCTTCACAGCCTGCCAGTCCGGCGCCTATCACAGATACCTTGTTCATTTCTTTGCACTCGCCTCGTAGCCACAGCCCTCTTTCAGGCAGTGGATCATCTTCACCCGTCCGGTCGTCTTAAAAAGGCTGCTGCCGCAGCGGGGGCATTTTTCCGCCAATGGAATATCCCATGTCATAAAGCCGCACTTGGGATTATCCTCACAGCCGTAGTAGGTGCGTCCCGTCTTGGATTTCTTCGCCAGCACCTTTTTGCCGCAGCGGGGACAAGCGCCGGGGGTCTCCTGCTGCAGGGTCTTGGTGTTCTTGCATTCCGGAAAGCCCGGGCAGGCAAGGAACTTGCCGTACTTGCCGTGACGCACCACCATCTTGCGCCCGCACAGCTCGCACACAATGTCGGTCTCCTCATCGGGGATCTTCATTTTGGTGCCCTCCATGTTCTTCTCGGCGCTTTGCAGCATATCGGTAAAGTCATCATAGAAGTGGTGCATCATGCCCACCCATTCGGTTTTTCCCTCCTCTACCTCGTCCAGCTCACGTTCCATCTCGGCGGTAAATTTCACATCTACTATCTTGCCAAACTGCTCCTTCATCAGGCGGGTCACCGTTTCCCCTACAATGGTGGGCTTTAGCGCCTTACCGTCCCGCTCCACATAACCGCGCTGCAGTATGGTGGAAAGAGTAGGCGCGTAGGTGCTGGGGCGTCCTATCCCGTTTTCCTCCAATTCGCGGATCAGCGTTGCCTCGGTATAGCGGGGGGGCGGCTGGGTAAAGTGCTGCCCCGGCTTCAGTTCCTTTAGGGACAGGGCTTCCCCCTCCTCTAAAGGCGGCAGACCGGTGCCCTGTTCCTCCTCATTGTCCATCGCCTCGGTATAAAGGCGGGTATAGCCGTCAAACCGCACCGAAAAGCCGGAGGCCTTGAAAAGGTGTTCGCCGGCGGCAATATCGGTCGAAACGGTATCCTGCAGGCAGGCTGCCATCTGGCTGGCGATAAAGCGCTCCCATATCAGCTTATAAAGCTTATACTGGTCGGAGGTCAGACTGTCCTTGAGCTTCATCGGAGACAAATCGATCATGGTCGGACGGATCGCCTCGTGACCGTCCTGCGCATTGGATTTGGAGCGGAAGGTACGGGGCTTTGGCAGCGCATAGCTGTCGCCGTAGGTGCGCTTGATGTAATCATGTGCAGCAGAAAGCGCCTCATCGGAAATGCGCAGCGAGTCGGTTCTCATATAGGTGATTAAACCTACTGCCCCCATATCCGGCAAATTGATGCCCTCATAAAGCTCCTGCGCCACCTTCATGGTGCGCTTTGCCTGAAAGCCAAATCGACGGGAGGCGTCCTGCTGCAGGGTAGAGGTAATAAAGGGCGGCGCAGGGTTTTTCTGGCGCGTGCCCGTTTTGATGCTTTTGATAATGAACGGTTCTTTTTCGGCGGAGGTCTTCAGGGCGTTTGCCTGCTCTGCGGTAGAGATCTCGCACTTTTTTCCGCCGGTACCGTAGTATTTTGCCGTAAAAGGCTTCGCACTTACGCCCTGCTTCGCCAGCAGCGCCTCCAGTGTCCAGTATTCCTCGGGCTGAAAGGCTCGGATCTCGTCCTCGCGGTCAGCAATCAACCGTACCGCCACCGACTGCACCCGACCGGCAGAAAGCCCCTTGCGGATCTTTTTCCACAGAAAGGGGCTGATCTCATAACCTACAATGCGGTCCAGCACACGGCGCGCCTGCTGCGCATCTACCAACTGCTGGTCAATGCAGCGGGGGTGTTCCATGCCGTATTTGATGCCGGACTTGGTGATCTCATTAAAGGTCACACGGTTCGGCTGCTTTTCGTCCAGCTTCAAAAGCTGCGCCAAATGCCAACTGATCGCCTCGCCCTCACGGTCAGGGTCGGTCGCCAGATATACATAATCACTTTTTTTTGCCTCGGAGCAGAGCTTTTTGATCAGCTCGCCCTTGCCCTTGATGTTCTCATAGTTCGGGGCAAAATCATTTTTTACATCAACGCTCAAACGGGACGCCGGCAGGTCGCGCACATGTCCCATTGAAGCCATCACTTCATAGTCGGGGCCCAGATATTTCTGAATGGTGTGCGCCTTGGCGGGGGATTCTACGATCACTAATTTGGACAAATCTTATCACCTGTATATTCTTAAAATTTCGTTTTCTCTCAGTGGTTCACCGGCTGAAGCGGTGTCCCGCATGGATTTTGATGATACCAAAGATCTCAAGCTGAGTCAAGACCGAAAGCGTCTCCGGCACCGAAAGTCCCGTAGCAGCTACCACATCATCGGCAGACATCGGCTCACTGCTCAGGGCGTTCAGCACCGTGCGCTGACTCGTATTCAGCGTCTCCAGTATATCGTCCTCCCGCTGTCTGGGCACCGCTATTGCCGGTTTTTTGCGGCTCGGGGCAGACATTTTTCCGCATAACGAAAGCTGCTCTGCCACCGGTTCTCCGGTCGGAGCGGCGGCGTGGTACCTCAGCAGGTCATACTCCTCCAGAATGTCCTCGGCATCTCGCACCATTACGGCGCCCTCTCGAATCAGCCAGTTGGGAGCGGCGCTCATACGGCTATCCACATTGCCGGGCACGGCAAAGACATCTCTGCCCTCGGTCATCGCAAAGCCGGCAGTGATCAGCGATCCGCTGCGCCGTTCTCCCTCCATCACCAGCGTTCCGTGGCTCAGTCCCGCTATGATACGGTTACGAATGGGAAAATGGTAGGCATTCGGCTCCGCATGGGGTGGAAATTCCGTTACCACGGCGCCGCCACTCTGCAGGATTCTCTTCTTCAGTTCACGGTTTGCCGCAGGATAGGTCACATCAATGCCGCAGCCCTGCACTGCTATGGTGCGTCCGCCCGCCTCTACCGTGGCATCGTGGCAGCAGGAATCAATGCCGGCAGCCAGACCACTTACTGTCACTACGCCTTGCCGTGCCAGCCCCGCCGAGATGCTGCGTACCGTCCGGCTGCCGTATTCGGTGCAACGGCGGGTCCCCACTACTGCAATACACAATATGTCATTCAGGTCTTCCCAATGACCAGCGACATACAATACCGCCGGCGGACTGTAAATGTTCCGAAGCCGCTCAGGGTACAAATCGTCCTCCGGCGTTAGGATCCGAACCCCGTTCTTTTCACAGAATTCCAGTATCTCGCTAGGGTCGAAGCGTCTCGCTTCATTCACCCGCCGCAGCTCCTCTGCATTCACGCCCTGCTGCCGCAGCAGCCGCTCCTCTGTGCTGAATAGACAGGTGGGCGAGTGCCACTTTTCCAGTGCCTTGGCAGCCTTCACTGTTCCAAAGCCATATGCCATTTGAAACCGCATCCAGTCTGTGACCGCCATCTCGCTCCCCACCTTTCCTTAGTCATTTTTCTTCTATCTTCCGGCGGCACGGCTCCATTTTTTATCGGAGCGACCCTCCACTTCGCTTCGGGCACTCCTCGCTCATTCCGCCGCGCCGCCCGCCTTTTCATTCACTTTGGTTCTTGCTCCGGCAGGTATCCCCTACCGCTCAACTCCCACATGCACAGAGCCGCTGCAGCCGCCGCATTCAGTGATTCCGCTGTCCCGCGCATCGGGATATATACCTCCCCGCCGCAGGCGGCAATCACCTCTCGGCTCACGCCGTTGCCCTCATTGCCGATGACGATACCCCGGCATTCCCCTATCGGCAGCCTTTGCAGCGGCAGCGCCTCAGGGGTCAGCGTCGCTGCATAGCAGCGTAGTCCCTGTTCTCTCCACGCAGCGATGCTCTCGGCTAAGTTTTCCACCCGCACCGTTTTCTGCCGCCAACCGCTGCCCATCGTGCTGCGAATGACCTTGGGTGAAAAAAGATCGGGGCAGTGCGCCGAAAGCACTACTGCGGCGATCCCCATAGCCTCCGCCGTCCGCAGGATCGTCCCCAGATTGCCGGGATCCTGCAACTCGTCCAGCAGCAGATAGCTGCCCGCCTGCATCGTCAATGGCTGCGTTTCCGGAATCTCACCCACCGCAAAAATCCCCTGTGGGTGCTCGGTATCGGAGATATATGCCGCCAGTTCATTGGAGATGGAAAAGCACCGCTGCACCAAGCCCTGCAGTGTAGCCGCTTCGGGATAACGCACGCCGTCATCGCTTATCAGCAGCGTCCGCAGCACAATACCGCTCTTTGCCGCGTCCAGCACCAGCCGTGTACCCTCAAGCACAAAGCAGCCGGTCTCCTCCCGCCGCTTCCGACTGCCGGAAAGCCTGCGGTATTCCTTGATGAGCGCATTTTCGCGCGAGGTCAGCCGTTCCATCTTTTTCCTCCCTTTGGAAATGCTCTTTTTTTCTTTATACCCTAAGTCAGCTTCAAATGCAAGAAAATTTTTTGATTGTTTCATTTTCTGACAAAAAAGCCCGCCCGACCTTGCCTTAGCAAAATCGGGCGGAACGCTATACTTTTTACAGAGCAGCCTTTGCCTTTTCGGTCAGTGCGGTAAAGGCAGCAGCATCATTGATCGCCAGCTCGGAGAGCATCTTGCGGTTCAGGTTGATGCCGGCTTTCTTCAAGCCGTTCATGAACTGGGAATAGTTCATGCCGTTCAGCTTGCAGGCAGCAGAAATGCGGGTGATCCACAGGCGGCGGAAATCACGCTTCTTCTGCTTACGACCGATGTAAGCATAGTTGCCGGACTTCATAACAGCCTGTTTCGCCATCTTAAAGCGCTTGCTCTTTGCGCCAAAATAGCCCTTCGCCATCTTCAGGGTCTTTTTTCTTCTCTTGCGGGTCATCAACGCTCTTTTAATACGAGCCATATCTTTTTACCTCCGTATCATATCTACTGTAAATGTTGTTGGTGGGGATCAGGTGTTGGGCATCAGCAGCTTCAGCGCACCGACGTTGGTCTTATCGGCATAGGTGCCCTTGCGCAGATTTCTCTTGCGCTTGGTAGACTTCTTGTTCAGGATATGAGACTTGTAGGCTTTGGCTCTCTTGACCTTACCGTTTTTGGTCAGCTTAAAGCGCTTTTTAGCACCGGTGTGGGTTTTCAGCTTGGGCATTTTATTTTCCTCCTAAATGTTATTACTGCTTATTGGCAGGGGCGGGCTTCGCATTCATAAACATGATCATACTGCGGCCCTCCAGCTTGGCGGGCTTCTCCACGTTGCCTGCATCGGCGCACGCCTCGGCAAAGCGTTGCATGATACCGTACCCCAGCTGGGAATGTGCCATCTCACGGCCGCGGAAGCGAATCGAAACCTTCACGCGGTTGCCGGAAGCAAGGAACTTCTTGGTCTGGTTTACCTTGGTATCAAAGTCGTGGGTATCAATGTTCAGGGAAAGACGGGTTTCCTTCACCTCGATGGTTTTCTGGTTCTTCCGGGATTCCTTTTCACGCTTGGCCTGCTCAAACCGGTATTTGCCGTAATCCATAATGCGGCAAACCGGCGGCTGCGCCTGCGGCGCGATCTTTACGAGATCCAGGCTCTTTTCCTGCGCCATATTGTAGGCATCGCGGGAGGACATAATCCCCAGCTGCTCACCATCAGCACCGATCACACGGACCTCTTTATCGCGGATCTCTTCATTGATCTGCAGTTCTTTGTTTGCGATTGCAAAGCACCTCCTGACTAAATGGGTTGTGATTCTCCGATGTTCTCTGTAAATAAAAAGCACGGACATTACATCAATCGTCCGCGCCAAAAGAACGCAAGCCTCCCGTGTGATACGGGCCTTGCCTCTATTGACCATGCCTGCAACCGATGTGCGGCAGGTGAGAACGATCATGTTCTGCTTTCTTTACTCGCTTATCATACCAAATCTCTCTCCCCCTGTCAAGGGGGGATTTATGTTTTTCATCGTTTCTCAAAGCACTTTCAAGAAAGGGCTTGACCGAAAGCTGATTTGCAGTCCGCTGTTCGCTTGACCGAAGGGAAATACTGTCTTTGCTTACTGGTCCTTCCCGCAGTCCGTTACAGCTCCACCTTCACTGCTTTTCCCAGGTGGAACGAGTAAAGGATCGCCTCTGCCACCGGCAGCCCCAACTGCCGCCGCACCATTGCGGCATACAGCCTGAGCTGCAAAGCGTAACGCTCCGGCAGTTCCTCCGGCTCCTTGATGCGATCGGTCTTGTAGTCCAGCAGTACGGCATGGTCGCCCTCTATCAGCACGGCGTCCACGGCACCCATCACCAGAGTGGCAGCAGGCACCGTCAGCGTTTCGTCGATTGCCGCCAGTTCCTCCGGCGTAAATTCCTGCAAAAAGCGCATCTCACGGTAAATGCGGTCAGCGCGCAGCATTCGTTCTCCCAGCGGAGAGTCGATCAGCTTTTTAAGCGTATCCGGCTCCACCAGATCGCCGTCCTCCCGGTAAAGATACCCCTCTGTCACCAGTCGGGCAAGCTCACCCTTCGGGTCGTCCCGCAGCGCTGCAAGGTCGGCAAACTGCATGGCACGGTGGGCGGCATTGCCCCGCTCCGTCGCCGTTGCCTCCTGCCGGGTCAGGCACTTGGGTCTGCGCCGCAGCAGATATCTTCCTCTTGCAGCACGCTCCGCCAGTTCACTCACTGCTACCCGTCGGGGCGTCACTGTGTCGGCACGGTAGGGATACTCATACGCCAATGCCGCAGTCAGCTTCTCCAGCTTTTCCTGCTCCGGCGCAGGCAAAGCCTTCTCCGTCTCATCATGCTGCATGGCAATTGCGTCCTCCTGCTGTTCCCACGGTGTTAAAAGCCGGAGGTCCAGTTCCTCCTCGCAGCACACCGCACCGCGCAGCCAGTCCCAACTGCTTGTCGCAGCGCAGGCACTCCAGCCGTAGTGCTCCGTTTCAGAGGCGTCGCTCTTTTCCATGCCCTGCGCCGCCTTACTGCCGGAAGCCACCAGATATAGCTTTTCTCTGGCACGGGTCAGCGCCACATACAAAACCCGCATCTCCTCCTGCAGCCGCAGCTTTTGGTTTTTGATTTGAACCGCCGTCAATGGCAGCGTTTTATGCTGGCGCATGGTATAGTTGTCCCGCAGCTTGCAGGCAAATCCCAGTTCGCGGTCCATGGCAATATCGGTGCTCTCTCTCCCACGGCTGAAGCGCTCCCCGCAGCCCACTAAAAATACCACAGGGAATTCCAGTCCTTTGCTGTGGTGAATGGTCAGAACGCTGACTGCGTCTCCCTGCGCAGGGGCAGCGCTTTGCAGATGCAGTCCCCGATCCGCCATGCGGCGCAGGTATTCGGCAAAATCGCTTTCTCCCCGTCCCTCCGCCTCATGCTCGGCGGCGTGCATCTGTAAAAGACGCAGGTTGGCGACTGCCGCCTCGCCCTCCGGCAGCACACGGCACTTATCGGCAAATCCGGTCACCTCACAAATCTCCCGGATCATATCGGCAGCGGACAGCTCCTGCAGCCTGCCGCGTAACAGCGCATAGTCCCTTAGGAAGTCCCCGAATTTTGCATTCTCAGGTGTTTTTTCCAGCAGGTTGCGGTACAGTCGCTCCCGCCGTCCGGCTTGACGCAGCACCGCCAGATCATCACTGGTAAAGCCATACATCGGGCTGGTCAGTACCTCGGCAAGCTCCATATCCAGCATCGGGTTTGCCAGCACCGCCAGATAGGAAAGGACGATCTTTACCTCTCTTGTCTCCAGCAGGTTCTCATTCTTGGTGCTGCGCGCCCCAACGCCCCGTTCCAGCAGGGCATCTATGTAGATCTGATCGCGGTTTTTGGCGTTCCGCATCAGAATACAAATATCCCCCGGTCGTACCGGTCGGCGCGCGCCGTTCTCCTCTACCGTAAAACCCTCCCGCAGCAGCCGTACGATTTCCCGTGCCACCTCGGCAGCCTCGGCGCGGCGGTAGTCATCGGCACGGGTAGAGCTGTCTCCCGTAATGACCATCGCCGTCACCGGTCTCGGTACTCCGTAATCATACGGCAGAGAAGCCACCAGCTCGTCCTCCGGCAGGTATTCCATGCCGGCAGCAGCCTGTGTCATAATCTGCCGGAACAACCGGTTGATAAAGCCTGTGATCTCCCGGCGGGTGCGGAAGTTGGCGTTCAGCGCTATCTTGGCAGGAAACACCTTGTCGTCCACAGGAAAATAATCGGCACGCTTTTCCAAAAAGTTTTCGGGGCATGCCTCACGGAAGCTGTAAATGCTCTGCTTGACATCGCCCACCATAAAGCGGCTCGCCCCGCCTGCCGTCAGCGCTCTGAAAACCTGCTCCTGCAAAAAGCTGGTGTCCTGATATTCGTCCAGCATGATCTCGGTATAGCGGCTTCCCAGCGTCTTTGCCAATGCCGTCGGCGTTCCGTCCGGCTGTACCAGCAGCGCCAGGGTATAGTGCTCCAGATCGCTGTAATCCAGTCGTCTGCGCTCCCGCTTGGCAGCAATATAGCGGGTGTCAAATTCCAGCATCAACTCCCGCAGCCGTTCCATCAGCGGCGAAAGCGCCGTCTGGTCGGCACGGTACTGCGCTGCGTCCATCAGGTAAATATCGGTTTTCAACTCCCGTACCATAACCACCGCCGACCGGCGCAGCTGCCGGATCTTTTCCTTGGCTGCAAGGTCGATCCACTTTTTACGGGGGAAATCCGGAAAGCTCGCCTGCAAAATCCGCTCGGTCTGGGTATCCCAGTCGTCCTCCGAAACGCTTTGCATCAGGCGCTGCAGCATGGCAAGGTCGTCCCGCAGCAGCGTGCCGATGATATCCCGCAGCAGCTCGTCCTCGCTTCCTGCCAGAAGCGTCCGGCATTCCCCGATGAGATTGACGGCATGCTGCAGGGTCTCAGAGGCGGAAAGCCGCAGCATGTCGCACCACGCCGTTTCCTCCAGCGGCGTTTCGGCGTCGGCTTTAATGTGCTCCTGCGCCCAGCTGCGGTAAAAGGGGTGGTTGCGCAAAAAGTCGTAAAGCTGCAAAAGCGCCTGCGTCACCCCATAGTCGCTGCGGCTGCCGGAAAACAACTCCATGAGCCGCATGAAGTCCGGATCGCCTTTTTCGTACTCCTCGTCCAGCAGCGCCTCCAGCACCGCCGACTGTATCAGTTCATTTTCTCCCTCCCTGCCCAGCTTCATATCGCCGGGCAGCCCCAGCTCCTGAAAATTCTCCCGGATCAGCCGGTAGCAGAAGGCATGTATCGTGCAAATTTCGGCATTGCCCAGCAAAAGGCTCTGGCGGCGCAGTGCCCTATTTTCCGGCTCCTGCTCCATCTTTTCATACAGCCTTTGGGCAATACGCTGCCGCATCTCCTCTGCAGCGGCATTGGAAAAGGTCACAATGAGCAGCCGGTCAATATCCACCGGCGCTTCCCAGTCGGTAATGAGGTTCAGCACGCGCTCGGTCAGTACGGCGGTTTTTCCGCTGCCTGCCGCCGCCGACACCAGCAGATCACCGCCCCGTGTACGGATCGCCTGGCTTTGAGGCCTTGTCCATTTTCGCTCGCTCATTGTCCTTCCTCCTCTCCGCCCAGCTCCCTATGGCAGCCATCGGGCTTATTGTTGTTGCAAAGCCCCGCATAGGGACAGTAGCCGCAGGGGTCGTTTCCTCCGCCCCGTGCCGGTAAGGGCGCCACCTTACCGGCAAGCAGCTCGGTCCCCATTCCGGTTATATTATCGTAAACGGTCTCCCGCAGCTTTTCAAAGGCCTCGCGGCTGTAAACCCGCGATGCCTTGGAAAGTTCGCCCTTCTGGGTCAGTGCCGCCGGGATATATACCCCCGCCAACTCCTGCTCCATGGCGCGCAGCACCGTTTCGTCCTCCAGCAGCATGCCCTTCATGCGCAGCGCCTTGCTAATGGCTTCCTCCACCCCCTCCTCGGGGAGATCCGCAGTGGTATTTACCGCCTCCAGCCGGCTGGGGAGGTACAATACGCCGGCAGGCTGCGGTGTGCCGAAGCGGTGTCCCTCATCGCCGCAGGCGGCGTAGAGGTAGATGAGCATCTGCATATTCAGTCCGTAGGACACCTCTTCAAATTTGAATTCCTTGGTGCCGGATTTGTAGTCGATGACCCGCAGGTAGTCGCCGTCCGTCCCGTGGTACAGGTCAACACGGTCGATGGAACCGCGCAGCAAAATCGGGGTACCGTCCTCCGCCGCAAGGCGGGGGGACGCCACCTCTCCGCCCTCCCCGACCGAGACCTCGGTAGCGGCGGTAAAGAACTCGCTCTGGGCAAATTCGGCAGCAAGGTGCCGCACAATAACTCCCAGCATCAGCCGCAGGCGGTCAAACTGGTAGCGAAATCGAGCTGTAACGGCATCAGGGTTCGGTATCATTCGGTCAATGTACTCCCGAAGATAACGCCGAATGCCGCCGTCCAACTCGTCATCGGTAAGAGTGGACAGGCCATCGCTGCCGTAGCAGTTTACCATCTGCTGAAAGACATAGTGAATCGCGGAACCGGATTCAAACGGGGAAAATTCGACTCGCTGGCGCGGGCGGAGCCGCAGCATTTTATCACAGAAAAAGAAATAGGGACACTGGTAGAACCGGTCGATGGCGGTAGGAGCAAGCCGAAGCTCCCGACCCAGCAGGGCGCGGGCATTTTCGGGGGTAATGCCGGCTGCCGGAAGATCGGCGGCGGCACGGGTCAGCGCCTTGGGATAGTCCCCCTCACCCAGCCGCTCCAAAAGCGCCGACAGCAGCGCCTCCTCCTCGGGGCGGCGCCCCAGTGCGGCAGCGCAGCGGCTCTTGGCGGTCGTTCGGTTCACCACCCAAAAATCGAGCGGCATCTGTTCTGTCGGCTCCGCTGTAATGTTCAAGGGGCGAATCGTCCGCAAAAGATAGCTTGCCGGTGCCAAAGCAGTATCCCCTGCAATGCTGCGGCGGGCATAGGTAATATAAAGCCGCTGGGCAGGGGCGGTAAGCGCCGAGTACAGCACAAACTGCTCCCGCAGGGCGCTTTCCGTTCCGATGACCGGCAGCTCGGTGCCGCGGGCATTCAATTCCTCCCTTTCGCGGGCGGAAAAAAGTCCTGCCGTTTTTCCGACAGCGGGGAACACGCCCTCATTGACGCCGAGGACGAAAACCGCACGGGGCGACTGCAGGCGCACCCGGTCGCTTTCCGCCAGAAGGACATGATCGACAGTATTGGGCACGCTGCCCAGATCAATGCGGGAAAGCGCCAGCCGGAACAGGTCGCTCCACTCCCGTGCCGAAAGAGTTTTCCCGGTGTAAAAATCGCTCATCAGGTCCAGCACATCGACAATGCAGTTCCATTGGCGGTCGATTGCTTCCCGCTCCGCCATCTCGCAGCCGGCAGTCAGGTGGGTCAATGCATCGGCGGCGGCAACATAGCGGTACACCGCCGTGGCAAAGCCGACACCGTCAGCGCTTCGCAACGCCTGCCGCAGTACCTCCAGCGGCTCCATGACTATCCTGCGGGCAGCCTCAATTTTGGCAAGCTCTGCAGCATAGTCCTCCGCCGCAGCGTCGGATAACCCCTCCGGATTGGCAGTGAAGGAGCGCAGCCAGTCTTCCCCGCCGATATTCCACACAAAGCAGTAATTCTCCAGTTGACCCGCCTGCTGGGGATCCAGCCCCGAAGCGGCGGAGCGTGCAAGCCGCAGTACCGCAGCGGTCTTTATGCCGCCGACTGCCGCCTCCAATGCAGTGAGGATATAAAACGGCAGCGGAGCAAGCAGGATATTCTGCTTTTCGCCGCAGAAATAGGGCAGTTGATATTCCTCCAGTACCGTTTTGGCGTTGCGGTACCGCTCCATATCCCGGCACAGTATAACGCAGTCCCGATAGCGGCAGCCCTCCTGCCGCACCAGCCGGCTGATCTCCGCTGCGGCAAAGCGCATCTCCTCGTAGACTGTCGGCGCTTCAATGAGCCGCAGGGCGTCCCCCGTTACCGGAGCGACGGTTCCGGGATCGGTAAATGCCTGCCGCAGCGCAGCAAGATCGGGGCTGTTTTTGTGGCGTTCATCGCCGGTTAGGAAAAGCGGCTCCTCGCATGCGCACCTGTGCGCCCCCGCATACGCGCGCAGGCGCAGGAGGAATTTTTTTTGATAAAGGAAGATGTCCTCACCGGGGTCGAGAGAGGGGCAGGTCATCGAGAGGGTGAGCTGCGAAGCGGAGAGAAGCATCTGCTCCAAAAGGGCGCGCTCACTGACCGAAAAATAGTCGAAGCTGTCAACCCAGATATGTTTGCCAGCGAACCAGTCCTTTTCGGCGGCACGCTGCAGGGCGAGGGTCAGCTCGTCCAACGGGTCGTGAAAGCGCTGTTCCACCAGCGCAGCAAACGCCTCATAGATAAGGGACATATCCCGCAGCTTTTCGCCCAAAGCGCCGACGGTCTGCTCTGCCAGCTCCGCTACGCCCTGCGGCGTGATACCGGCACGCTTGAAATCCGCCACAGTTTGCAGCATATCGCTCAAAAAGCCGGTATAACCTGCCTGACGACGGTAAATACCGAGCTGTTCCTGTACCTCATCAATGGCTTCCCGCATCAAAAGGGCACGGCTGACCTCATCAAGGGGGCGGCTGGTCAGACCGCCGCACTCCCGAAAGATATTTTCCGCAAGCCGCGGAAAGCTGAGCAGTGTGATATACTGCTGTTCCTCGCCGGTAAACAGGGCGCTGACACGGCGCTCCATCTCAAAGGAGGCATGCTCCGGCACCAACAGCAGGACGCTCTGCTGCCGTGCGGCGGCTTCTCTTATCTGGCGCAGCACCTCGGTGGTTTTTCCGGCACCGGCTTCGCCTAAAATCATTCGCAGCATAGGAAAACTCCTTTCAGGGGTGGTTCGATGGAGAGAGCTAAGGGAACACTGGAAGGAACCGGAAAGACCGCCCGCAGGGCGCGCCGCCGCAGGCGGCGCAGAGGGCGGCAAAGCCGCCCCAAGCGCCCCGCAGGGGCGCTTGCCCTGCGGGCGGTGGGGTAAAAAGCTATGCGCCCCTTGACCGTTCCTGTGAATAATACAATTCTTAAATTTAATTGTAGCACACAATTTGCCGCAGGTACAGCCTTTGGAAAAGAAAAAACGAACAAATTTTCTTTTTTGTGATATTTCAGCCATTTTTCTGTCATTTTCTGCGCAAAACGCCGCCTGCATACCCAAAGGTGATGGGAAGCAGGCGGCGGGCTTTTGGTTCGGAGAAAAGTATTATGCAAGAGAGAAATTGACGCCCTTGTAGCGCAGGCGGATCTTATCTGCAATCATGGCAATGAACTCCGAATTGGTCGGTTTTCCGCGAAGATTGTGAATGGTGTATCCGAAGTAGGAATTCAGAATATCCACATCACCGCGGTCCCATGCGACCTCGATTGCATGGCGAATGGCTCGTTCCACACGGGAGGCGGTCGTTTCATTCTTTTTGGCGATCGCCGGATACAGCTCCTTCGTCACTCCGTTAATGATCTCCGGCTGGCGTACCGTCATAATGATTCCGTCGCGGATATACTGATAGCCCTTGATATGTGCCGGTATTCCGATTTGAAGGATCATCTCGGTGACCACCGTTTCAAGATCCACCGGCTGATCAGCCGGACGGGATACCACTCCGGTCCGACTTTGACCGTACATCATTTCTACACGGTCGGCAAGGACGTCGGGATCAAAGGGCTTGACAAAGTGATAAACGGCACCGGCACGGATCAGCTGCCCCGAAAGTCCGGTGCTGTCCACGCTGCTCATGGTGAAGATCGCCGGTCGGAGCCCGCACTCCCCGCGGGCTACTGCCGTCAGCACGCCAAGGGCGTCCAGACTGCTTAAAAAGGCTTCCATCAGCACCACGCGGGGCTTATATTCCCGAATCAGCTCCAACAGCTGTCTGCCGTCCTTGCGGCATGCCAGCACCTCAAAACCCTTTTCCTCCAACGCTTTCTTGCAGCTATTGCAGAATTCGCCGGCATCATCGGCAATCAACAAATAATTTCGGTTATTCATCTTACTCCTCCTCTTTTCTTGTTCTTCGTTGTTTTGATATTACCATATATTGTAAAAGAATTCAACACATATTTCTCATTTTTTTGAAAATTTTATCGCCATGTTTTACCAATTTTAGATGTGTTGCGCCAATTACTGCACCGTTTTTGCATCATTTCAGGGAGGTTTGTGATGAATTATTATAAAAACGGGATATTATTCCATTTTCGGCCGAATCAATGCCTGCTCCTCGGGAATCAAGTGTATCTTGCCACATATTCCGCCGGTGGCGGGATCGTTTCCGCACGGCGGTAGACCGATCCGTCGCGGGTGCGCTCCAGCAGGCAGGTATCATACAGCGCCCGCCGCAGTGTAGCCGGGTCACGAAAGGTCGTCCAGTTATTCAGCAGGTCATTGATCTCACCTTCGGTATATTGTCTGCCCGTTTCCATCTTTTGGGACAGATAGTAGAGGGCAAGCAGCTTCTTTTTTCGTTTGACGGGCAGCGCTGTCAATTGCCCCTTTTCGTTCAAAAAGGGCTTCAGCTCCGGAATATCACAATTTGGCACGGGATATCGCCTCCTTTTGATAAATTATAGCACGGTTCGATGGATATTCCAACATGAAGACATAGGCTTTTCGTAGACAATCCCCTGCTTTTTGCGTATAATAGGAGACAGTTATGCTAAGGAAATGAGGTCTTGCCATGAAAAAAATACTGATGCTGGGTACCGGCGGCACCATTGCCTCTGAGATCACCGAAAACGGACTTTCCCCACAGCTGACCACCGAACAGATCCTGCACTACTGCCCCGATATTTCCGGCTTTTGCCGAGTGGACTGCCGGCAGCTTTGCAATTTGGACAGCACCAACATTGCACCGGAGCACTGGCAGCAGATGGCAAACGCCATACGGGAGAACTACGACCGCTATGACGGCTTTGTGCTGACCCACGGCACCGATACCATGGCATATACTGCCGCTGCGCTCAGCTATCTGATCCAATACAGCAAAAAGCCCATTGTGCTGACCGGCAGCCAAAAGCCCATCAATCTGGAGATCACCGACAGCAAGACCAATCTGGTAGACGCCTTCCACTATGCCGCCAGCGAGGACGCCCATGGCGTCTCCATTGTCTTTAACGGGCGGGTCATTCTGGGAACCC
Source organism: uncultured Oscillospiraceae bacterium (assembly GCA_900552845.1). Classification (GTDB taxonomy): domain Bacteria; phylum Bacillota; class Clostridia; order Oscillospirales; family Ruminococcaceae; genus Angelakisella. Next base: position 41,869 of record USBC01000001.1, read on the forward strand.
GTGCCCGCAAAACCCATTCCAAAAGCTTTCAGGCTTTTTCCAGCATCAATTATCCGGAGCTGGCAGTCATTCAGGACGGGCGGCTGCTCTCCTATATCACACAGGAATACCGCAAGCAGCCGGTTTTCGGTTCACGGCTGGATCCTGCCGTTGGGCTGATCAAACTGGTCCCCGGTTTGGAGGCGGACTTTCTTGCTTTTATGCTGGAGCGGAAGGACGGCGTAGTGATTGAGAGCTTCGGCGTAGGCGGGATTCCCTCCGCCGGCAGGCACAGCTATTATGAGGTCATCGGTGATGCGATGGCAAAGGGCAAAACGGTGGTGATGACCACACAGGTGCCCAATGAGGGAAGCGACCTGCTGCTGTACCATGTGGGCAACCGGCTGAAAACCAATGTTGATGTGCTGGAGGCCTATGACATGACGACCGAAGCCGCTGTGACCAAGCTGATGTGGATATTGGGGCAGACCCGCGAACGGCGGGAGATTGAGCGGCTGTTCTACCGTCCGGTAAGCCATGATATTCTGATGACAGCGGGAGAAAAATAATACTCTCCCCCCTATAAGCAATGCTCCCCCGCCGTTTTGCAGCAAACGGACGGGGGAAAAAATATTTTGCACGAAAGTCGGTGCTTTTACACCAGACGGTCGGAGAGATACCACAAAGCAAAGTTGAAGTAGACCAGAATGGAGAAGGCATCGGTGATGGTGGTGATGAGCGGCGACGCCATGATGGCAGGGTCGAGCTTCAAAATCTTTGCCAGAATGGGAAGAATGCAGCCCAGTGACTTTGCCATACAGATGGTGAGCAGCAGTGTGCCGGAAACCACCAGCGCCACCTGCGGATCGCGATACTGAATGATGATGCGGATAAAATTGACGGTGCACAGCGCCACGCTGCACAGCAGTGCAACTCTTATTTCCTTCCACCATGCTTTGGTGAAGTCCTTGGGAGAAATCTCGTCCAGCGCAAGGCCACGAATGATCATGGTAGACGCCTGACTGCCGCAGTTACCGCCGGTATCCATGATCTGCGGGATAAAGGTAACCAAAAGCGGAATGCTGACAAACGCCGCCTCGTAGTATTCCAGCATGGCACCGGTGACCATTGCGGAGATCATCAGCACCATCAGCCAAATAATTCGGTGCTTTGCCAGTGTGATGACCGGTGTGCGAAGGTAGGTATCATCACTGGGGGTCATACCTGCCATCTTTTCAAAGTCTTCGGTGTTCTCGTCTTGAATGACATCGACGGCGTCATCGATGGTGATGATACCGACGATACGGTTTTCGCTATCCACGACCGGCATGGCAAGCATATCATACCGGCTGAACATCTTGGCGATCTCCTCCTGATCGTCGTGGGTATGCACATGAATGGGGTTGGTGTCCATCAGGGTATCAATGATGGTCTCCGGTGCGGTGAGCAGCATTTCCCGCACTGTAACAACGCCCAGAAGCTCCTTACGGGCAGAGGTGACATAGCAGGTATAGATCGTCTCTTTATCCACGCCGTGCTCTCTGATGATCTCGAATGCCTTGGCAACGGTGATGCCGCTGCGGAAATAGACATACTCATTGGTCATCAAGCTTCCGGCGGAATCCTCGGGGTACTTGAGATACTGATTGATCAGCTTACGGTTGGCGGGCGTTGTGTTCTGCATGACGCGCTTGACGACATTAGCGGGCATTTCCTCCACCAGATCCACATAGTCGTCCATAAACAGATCGTCCAGAATATGCTGAAGCTCGGTATCGGTAAGCGTGCGGACAATCTTTTCCTGAATTTCCGGCTCCATGTAGGAGAATACCTCTGCGGCAGTCTCCTTGGGCAGCAGACGGAACAGACGGTTGAACTGGTCGGCGTCCTCCTCATTTTCCAGCTCCTCAAAGAGCTTGGCGAGGTCGGCTTCCTCCATCTGACCGATAAGCTGCTTGACGGCGGAGTACTTTTTCTCCTCCAGCAGTTCCAAAATTTCTTCGTTCATCGGCGAACCTCCTTATGCAGGCAGGGCGCCAAAAAACAACGCCGTGCCCGTTACTATGAATATGTTGCAACTGGGATACGGACCAGCGTCCATTTCGGAACCTCCTTTTTGAACCAATTTGGGGGAGAACGGCATCTGCCTTATCCCTTAACAAATATTGTACTCGTTTTTGGTCTAAACCGCAACCGCAAAAAAGAAATTTTCCCTGCAAAATTTGCAGGAGCCCAATTCTTATCGAGCGACCGCTTAAACAAATCTTAAGACGACGGCTGATTGTTTCTTAATGGGCAAAACGGTAGACTGATGATGTACCATGAAACCCCGAGCCTATGGAGGGAAAGACGATGAAAGTTACCTTGGAAGCGATCAATCAGGCGATCGCAGCGCTGTTCTTTATCTGCTACGCCTATCAGTTTGTGTATATCCCCATCGCACTATTCAAGAAGAAAAAGCGGCTGCCTGCCGCGGCACCCCACCGTTATGCGGTGCTGATTGCCGCCCGCAACGAGGAAGCGGTCATCGGCGACCTATTGGACAGCCTGCACCGGCAGGACTATGATATGTCGCTGGTGACGGTCTTTGTCATCGCCGATAACTGCACCGACCGCACCGCCGCCATTGCCGCCGAAAAGGGCGCCGTGGTTTATACCCGGGAAAACCGCCGGCAGGTAGGCAAGGGCTATGCCTTGGAGGCACTGCTGGCGCATATCCGCTCTGACTACCCCGACGGCTATGACGCCTACCTTGTTTTTGACGCCGACAACCTGCTGGCGCCGGATTTCATTACCCGTATGAACGAAAGCTATGCCGCAGGCAATGAGATCATCACCTGCTACCGCAACAGCAAAAACTACGGCAGCAACTGGATCAGCGCCGGCTATGCCCTGTGGTTCCTGCGGGAAAGCCGCTACCTGAATGGGGCGCGGGAGGCGATCGGCAGCAGCTGTGCCGTTTCCGGCACCGGCTTTCTGTTCTCGCAGAAGATCTTAAATGAGTGCGGGGGGTGGAGCTTCCATCTGCTGGTGGAGGACATTGAATTTTCCATTCACAATATCTTAAAGGGACACCGCATTGCCATCTGTGAGGACGCCGTTGTTTACGATGAGCAGCCCACCGATTTTGCACAGTCCTGCCGCCAGCGGCTGCGCTGGTCGCGCGGGTATTTGCAGGTCTTCGGCAAATATGGCACAGGGCTGCTTACCGGTGCTGCACGCGGGAAGTGGAGCTGCGTCGATATGGCTATGGCAATCATGCCCGCCATCATACTGACCTCCATCAGCATTCTGGTCAGTGTGGCGCTGTCGGTGCTGGGAATTTTGAGCGGCATGGGGCTGCTGCCCGCACTGGTTTCCTTGGGCAAGGCGCTGCTGAGCATGTACCTGATGCTGTTTGTCATCGGTGCAATCACCACCATCACCGAATGGAAAAAGATAGACGCCTCGGCGCTGCGCAAGGTGCTTTCGGTATTCACCTTTCCCCTGTTTATGTTTACCTATATTCCTATCAGCTTTGCGGCACTGTTTATTAAGGTGGAATGGAAGCCTATCCGTCACAGCATTACCGTAAAGGAGCTGAGCAAGGGCTGAAATTCCGAGCATTTGCCCTTGTACCGAGAGGAGAAAATGCGTATGATAGAGGCAGAACAAAAACGAGAGGACGAGGAAGATGTATAACATTATCGTGTGCGATGATGAACAGGATATCGTTTCAGCGCTGGAAATTTACCTGACGGCAGAGGGCTACCATGTGCTGCGGGCGGAAAACGGCAGGGAGGCGCTGGCGCTTGTCCAAAGGGAGGACGCCCACCTGATGCTGCTGGACGTGATGATGCCGCAGATGGACGGACTGGAGACGCTTTCCAAGCTGCGGGAGTTTTCCAATATTCCCGTGATACTGCTGACCGCCAAAAGCGAGGATACCGATAAAATTCTGGGGCTGAACATTGGCGCAGACGACTATATCACCAAGCCCTTTAACCCCGTGGAGGTGCTGGCGCGGGTGCGCAGCCAACTGCGGCGGTACCTGCAGCTGGGCGGCGGTGCGGTGCGTCCGGCAAGCGTTGTCATCGGCGGGATAGAGCTGGACGATAACGCCAAAACCGTAACGGTGGACGGCGATCCGGTGACGCTGACCCCCAAGGAATATGATATCCTGCGCTTTTTGATGCAGAATGCCGGAACGGTATTCACGCCGGCGGAAATTTACCGGCGGGTGTGGGACGACATTCCCTTAAACGCCGCCGGAAGCATTGCGGTGCATATCCGGCATTTAAGAGAGAAAATCGAGATCAATCCCGCCGAGCCTCGGTACATCAAGGTGGTGTGGGGCAAGGGCTACAAAATGGAGGTGAACCCTGCATGAAGCGCTTTTTGGATAAGACATGGGCAAAGGTTGCTGCCTTTATTCTGTTCTTTGTTTTTCTGGGGCTTTCGATTGCCGGCGGTGTGGGAATCTACTTTCTTGCCGCAAATGATGTCTACCTTGCCGGCAGCGAGGCAAGCCGGCAGATCCTGTATGATGGTCAGGCAAGCGATGTGATGACCACGGTGATTGACGGACTGTATAACTGCAGTGATAAGGAAGCGCTGCGGGACTGGCTGCTGGAACGGTGCCCGCCGGAGAACGGCTACGGCATTACCGTGACCAATACCGCCACCGGCGAGGAGTTCTCGACTGCCCTGCCAAAGGACGCCAAGATCATTTATACTGCCCACCGAAGAACCGTTTTTTCCGGAACGGAGCTGAACGTGACCATAGAGCTGCAGGAGGGCTTTATCCCCCGCACCTATGAATATCGGCTGTCGTTGTGGCTGATGGATATAAAGGACATTATTATCCCGCTGACGGTGCTGTTTGTGGTGCTGGCGCTGTTCTGCTTCTTCTGGCAGATGGCTGCCGCCGGTCACTGGCAGGGATTTGAGGGCATTCACCTGACATGGTTCGATAAGATCCCGCTGGATCTGATGGCGGTCGGTATTCTCATTCCCGCCCTCGCTATTTTCGGGGAATACTATTTATACAGTTCCGGCTTGTTGACGGCGCTGTGGGGAACAGCTATTCTCTGTTTTGTTTATCTGTTTATCATCTCCTTTGTCACCCGCTGCAAGGCAGGAACGGTGCTGAAGAACAATGTCGTCTGGTATGCCATTAGGCTGCTGTGGCGGATCGTCAAAAGCATATGGGGCTGGCTCCTTCATCTGGTACGCTCCATTCCGCTGATCTGGCGGACGGCACTGGTGATTGCTGCCATATGCCTGTTTATCCTTATCACCGGCAGTTACAATTCGATGTTGTCGCTGCCCATGGTTCTGCTGTATCTGCTGCTGATGATGTTCGCGCTTTATGTTGCCATTGGATTTGCTACCCTGCAGCGCGGCTCCAAGGCATTGGCGGAGGGTGATTACAGCAAGCCGGTGGATACGCGCTTTTTGCGGGGTGATCTGAAGCGGTGCGGCGAGAACCTAAATAAAGTGCAGCAGGGCGTGCAGCGTGCCGTAGATGAGCGGCTGCGCAGCGAACGCATGAAAACCGAGCTGATCACCAATGTATCGCATGATATCAAAACGCCGCTGACCAGCATTGTGAACTATGTGGATCTGCTGAAAAAGGAGCCGATCGAAAACCCCAAGGCGCAGGAATACCTGGAGGTGCTGGACCGGCAGAGCAAGCGGCTGAAAAAGCTGACAGAGGATCTGGTGGAGGCAAGCAAGGCTTCCAGCGGGGTGATCCCGGTGGACTGCCAGCCCACCAATGTGAATGTGCTGCTTTCCCAACTGGAAGGCGAATATGAGGAGCGGCTGCAAAAGGCGGAGCTGACGATGATCGTCCACCCTGCCGCAGGCGACCCTGTGGTGCTGGCAGACGGCAAGCTGCTGAGCCGTGTAATGGATAACCTGATGAACAACATCGTGAAATATGCCATGCCCGGCACCCGCGTTTACGCCGCTGCCGCCGCCGACGAGCAGGAAACGACCATCAGCATTAAAAATGTTTCCCGCAACGAGCTGAATGTTTCCGCCGACGAGCTGATGGAGCGCTTTGTGCGCGGGGACAGCAGCCGCCACACCGAGGGCAGCGGACTGGGGCTTTCCATTGCCCGCAGTCTGGTGGAGCTACAGGGCGGTCGGTTT
>USBC01000002.1 GCA_900552845.1 uncultured Oscillospiraceae bacterium
TCCGAACCCGCGCAAAGCCCTGTGCGGCGGACATTTTCAGCGGACGAAACGGCCGATGCTTCCAAAAATTTCGAGTCAGCCCCGTTATAACCACGTCGATATCGCTTTGTGATTTGCTATGATGGCATTTATTTTACACTACTTTGCGTCAAAATGCAAGGGCGGGCAGGGCGTCAGTTTGATAAAATGCTAATCTTTTTAGAAAATCACAAAAAACCGATTGACTATTTCCGCACAATGTGCTAATATAATTAAGCTGTCAAAAGCAAATGCGCTGTTAGCTCAGCTGGATAGAGCGTCTGGCTACGGACCAGAAGGCCAGGGGTTCGAATCCCTTACAGCGCGCCATTCCGCCACAGGCTATCCACTGTGGCGGTTTTTTTATGAGCAAAAGCGGAAAGAAGGCGCTGCGATGAGCTGGTGGGTTTACATACTGGAATGTCGGGACGGGACTTTATACACCGGCTGTACCGATGATGTTCCCCGCAGGCTGGCGGCGCACAATGCCGGTCGCGGCGCGAAATACACCCGCAGTCGCACCCCTGTGACCCTTTGCTACCGAGAGGAGCAGCCGGATCGCTCCGCTGCCCTGCGGCGGGAGGCGGCGATCAAACGATTGACCCGTACAGAAAAGCAAACCTTGATTGCCGGATACGGCAAGGAGAGACAGAATGAAAATTAACAATTTGTATAGAATGGTGGCGCTTCTGCTGGCTGTGGTACTGTTGGCACTGACCGCCGCCTGCGGCAGTGAGACGCAGCAGCCGCAGAACCCCGCGAAGCCTGCCGTGGCCGGACCCGGGGAGATCGGGGAGATCTACCTGTACGGTGAATACCACGCCAATGAACATCTGCTGCAAAAGGAGCTGGAGCTGTGGCGGGACTGTTACGCCCGTGGAATGCGCTATCTCTTTGTTGAGCAGGCATACTATACCGCCCAGTACTTTAACCTGTGGATGCAGGCAGAAGATGATACCTTTCTGCTGGAAATTTTTAAGGACTGGGAAGGCTCCCTCTCCTACAATGAGCTGGTTCTGGATTTCTATCGCAGTATTAAAGCAGACTGCCCGGAGACAATTTTTGTCGGCACCGATATCGGGCACCAGTACGAGACCACCGGCGCACGTTATGAGGCTTACCTGCGTGCCGAGGGTCAGTTGACCAGCGAGGAATACAAGCGCGCCGATGCCTGTGTGATTCAGGGACGGAGTTTCTATCTGGAGAGTGATCCCGATAAGCAGGATACCTACCGCGAGAATGCCATGGTGCAAAACTTTATCGCGGCGGTGGAGCGCCTGCCTGCCGGCACCGATATCATGGGCATTTATGGTGCGGCGCACACCGATCCGACCGCGCTTTCTTGGGGCGGCACAGTAGATAGTATGGCAAAGCAGCTTGCCGCATACTACGGGGATAAGCTGCACTGCACCGACCTGACTCAGCTCCCCGCGCCCACCGTTACCGAGGAGAGCTTTAAGATAGCCGGTAAGAGCTACACTGCGACTTGGCTGGGCGGGGAGGATATGAGTGAGTGGTCGCAGCAGTACCAAAGCCGTACTTTCTGGCGACTGGAGAATGCCTACGAGGACTTTGCGGACGCCGCGCTGATCGATGATGTGCTGCCCTACAATAATTATCCTGTCAAGGTGGAGGTCGGACAGGCTTTTGCCGTTGAGTTGATCCGGAAATCCGATGGCGGCAGCGAATGGATGTATTACCGTGCCGATGGAGATGAGTGGCAGGGCATGCCGGTCACGGTCGGCTTTGCGCCGGAAGAATAGAAAAATAAAAGTGTATACTGTGTTTCCCCGTTCTGCTGTACGCAGGGCGGGGACTTGTATTGGCGCTTTAGCATAAAAAACCAGTTATACAGGGGGAGGGAAAGCTTTAGTAAACAAAAACCTCCAAGTAATAAAATAGTAAAGGTTTGGCGACCATATTACTATGAAACAACAAGGAGGCTTTAGACAAGATGAAAAATGAAGTAAAAAGCGCGGCACATCCACTGCCGCCGATTACTTGACTTTTTCACTGTAAAGCGCTAAAATAACAAGAAAGACCATCTAAGCCCCCACATGGGACGGCTTTTTTCAGAACGGAGAAAATAAGATGAAGCATCAAAAAAATACAAGGAGCTTCGCCAGCCGGTGGGGCTTCATTTTAGCATCGGTCGGCTCGGCGGTCGGTATGGCAAATGTCTGGGGATTTCCCAACAAGCTGGGCAGCAATGGCGGCGGAGCATTTCTGCTCATCTACCTGCTGTTTGTCATCATCTTTAGTTATGTCGGGCTTCCGGCGGAATTCGCTATGGGACGCCGTGCAGCCACCGGCACACTGGGGGCATACCGCAGCGCATGGGCTACCCGCGGAGAAAAAGCCGGTGTGGTCGGCGGGGCGCTGGGTTGGCTGCCGCTGGCAGGCTCGCTCTGCATCGCTATTGGCTACGCCGTTATTGTCACCTATGTCCTCAAGGCATTGGTTGATTCCCTCACCGGCACGCTGATGACTGCCGATACCGCCGCGTGGTTCGCTTCTTTTTCCTCGCAGCCCTACTCAGTCATTCCTTACCACATCATCGTGGTGGTCGGTACGCTGCTTACCCTGTTCCTCGGCGCCCACAGCATCGAGAAAACCAATAAGGTCATGATGCCGCTTTTCTTCCTCATCTTTTTGGTACTGGCGGTGCGGGTATTTTTCCTTCCCGGTGCGGCGGAGGGCTACCGCTTTATGTTCACGCCCCGCTGGGAAGCCCTTGCCGATCCCATGATCTGGATTTGGGCAATGGGTCAGGCATTTTTCTCTCTTTCGGTCACCGGCAGCGGCATGATTGTCTATGGGGCCTATCTTTCCCCACAGGAGGACGTTGTCGGCGTTGCACAGCACACGGCACTGTTTGATACCATCGCGGCGGTGGTGGCAGCGCTCGTCATTATTCCCGCCTGCTTTTCCTACGGCCTTGATGTCGGAGCGGGACCCGGGCTGCTTTTTGTCACGCTGCCCACCATTTTGCAGGATATCCCGTTGGGACAGCTTTTTGCTGTTATTCTTTACATCGCCATGATTTTCGCCGGAGTCAGCTCGCTGCAGAATATGTTCGAGGCAGTGGCAGAATCGCTCCAGCACCGCTTCCCACGGCTCAGCCGAACCGCCACACTTGTCATTCTGGGGGTGCTGTGTCTCGGCTTCGGGATTGGTATGGAGACCATTTCCCAGTGGGGCCCATGGATGGATCTTGTTTCCATCTATATCATTCCCATCGGTGCTACCCTCGGTGCGATTTCGTGGTTCTATGTAATGAAAAAAGAGGATCTGCTCGCAGCAGTCAATACGGGCAGCAAAAAGCAGCGCGGCAGGCTGTGGTACGGCATCGGTCGGTATCTCTATGTCCCGCTGGCAATTCTTCTCTGTTGTGTTGCACTCGTTTTGAAGGTCGCTTTTTGATACCGATAGATGATCTGTTCTGCGAACGCTCTTTTTGCCGCCTCCTGTATAGAACTGCATTTTGCAAAGCCCCTGCTTCGGCAGGGCTTTTCATTTTTTGAAAAAAAACAGCAGGTGCAGCCAAAAGACTTTTTCTCCCCCAAGATAAAAATACACAAAAAGAGCCGCAGCAAAAAACCATTTTGCTGCAGCCCTGTTCGTTTTCATCAAGACCAATCGGCAGGCGTCACTTTCGTTGTATGGGGGTCAATCTTCGCTTCTTTTTGGGTAATCCTTTTCCGCTCCGCTGCTCCTCAGTCAGGCTTTGATAAAGCTGTCCTTATAGGTGCCGAGCTTCTCGCAGATGACTCTCGCTTCCTCCATACTGTTCGCCGGCGCCGCGATGATATACTCCTCATCGCTGTCGTTCTCCAACGGGCCGGTCACCAGCAGGTAGCAGCTGCGTTCCCGGTCGGTGATCAGCCAGCCGTAGCCCTCCTCGTGATCTTCGCTATGGAAGTGGTTGTAGAAGAACCCGCCGATCAAGTGACTTCCGCCGGCGCTCTCGTTTAGTAGGGTGTCTATTGGATCCATGTCGTCCCACAGGGTATCCTTCAGTGCGGCTGTTCCCACAATGCCCTTAAAGGTCATGGAGGATTTGCCCATGCGCTGTTGCCCCCATGTCCCATTAAGGGTCAGCGTCGTCGCCTGCATTTCGCCGCTTTCACGGGAAAGCATCACGGCGGGCAGCGTTTCGTTCATTTTGCTTTTTACGGGAATGAACATTACTGCCGAAACACCCAGCAGCACGGCGCAAATCACCGCCACCAAGATCCATGTCCGTTTTTCCAGACCGCCGGGGCGGTCGGTCAGTCGCTCACCGCTCATAGGCTCGTCACCGTATCCAGCGCCAGCTCCATCATATTGGTGAACTTGGTCTGCCGTTCCTCGGGGGTCATTTCCTCATTCTTGCCGATGACGTCACTGATGGACAGAATACCCAGTGCGTGCTTGCCGGCATAGGCAGCGTTGGCATACAGGGCAGGCATCTCCATCTCCACGCACAGTACCCCCATGGGACGCCACAGGTCGGTGCGCTCTGGGTGCGCCGAGTAGAAGCAGTCGCTGGAAAGGACATTGCCTACCATGTGCTTCAGCTTTCGCTCCTCCGCCAGCTTCGCCGCGGTGGAAAGCAGCTTCCAGTCCGCAATGGGGGCATAGGTGCCGGGCAACTGGAACTGCGCCATATAGTTGCTGTCGGTGCAGGCGCCTTCGGCAATGACAATATCGCCGAGATGCAGGTCAGGGTGCAGCGCGCCGGCGCTGCCAAAGCGGATAATGTTCTCTACATCGTAGAAGTGGAACAGTTCATAGCTGTAAATGCCGATGGAGGGGATTCCCATACCGTGCCCCATAATGGAGACAGGTACGCCGTGGTAGGTGCCGGTGTAGCCCAGCATGCCGCGTACGGTGTTAAAGCAAACGGGATTCTCCAGATAGTTTTCGGCGGTGAACTGGGCGCGCAGCGGGTCGCCCGCCATTAGTACATTGGGGGCGATTTGCCCCTTTTGGGCTGCGTTGTGGGGGGTAGACATAGTATCTTCTCCTTTACAAAATAGTTTTTTCTCCATCTGCATTGTAGCATATTCCTTCCGGTCAGTCGAGAGTTTTTTGCCGTTTCGCACAAAAAGGGAGCATTTGGCGTTGCGGAGACTGCCGAATTATGATAAAATAAGAAAAAACCGGCGGGGAGAGGATTCACTTATGAACACAATGGTGATCGGAATAGCAGGCGGTACCGGCAGCGGAAAGACCACGGTGACCGAAAAGCTGCAGGAGTACTTCGGCGCCGATGTCAGCGTGCTGCATCACGATAGCTACTACAAGCGCCACGATGAGTTGCCCTTTGAAAAACGCCGGCTGCTCAATTATGACCACCCCGATTCCTTTGATACCTCTCTGCTCATTGAGGACCTGCGTTCTCTCAAGGCGGGGCACACTGTCCATTGCCCGGTGTACGATTACTCCATTCACAACCGCACCGACCGCACCGAGGAGGTGCACCCCACGAAGGTCATCATCGTGGAGGGCATTCTCATCTTTGCCGATGAGGAGCTGGCAGACGAAATGGATATCAAGATTTTTGTCGATACCGATGCCGATGAGCGGATCCTTCGGCGCATTCTGCGCGATGTACGGGAGCGCGGGCGCACGCTGGAATCGGTCGTGGAGCAGTATCTTACCACCGTTAAGCCGATGCATGAGCAGTATGTCGAACCGAGCAAGCGTCGGGCGGATATCATCATGCTGCAGGGCGGTCACAATCTGGTTGCCTTGGATATGCTCATCGAGCGCATTCGCAGCCATATCGGTCAGGAAGAGACATAAAAGCGCAAGCCGAGCAAAAAACGGGGCGTCCCATGCAGGACGCCCTTTTGGCTTTTTTATCAGTCTACCGATTTCATTGATTCTACCATGCTGATTTTCTTCAGCCGGTAGTGCATCACCCAGTTCACAATGAACGAGAACAGGAAGGTGAGCAGTGTCGCCATCAAAAAGCTCGGGAAGTAGATGTTCCGTCCGAACATAATGGAGTCAATTTCAGCCGTCGTGATAACAAAGCGGGTCAGTCCGGTGCCCAGCAGCAGCCCTGCCGCCGTGCCCAGTATCGTCAGTATGATGTTTTCACGGTAGATGTAGGCGGAAACCTCCCGGTCATAGAAGCCCAACACCTTCAAGGTGGCGATCTCACGGGTGCGCTCGGTAATATTGATGTTGGAAAGATTGTACTGTACCACAAATGCCAAAAGACCCGCCGAAACGATCAGCACCGCTACTACATACCCAAGGTTGTCGGTGACATTGATGTACTGCTCCAGCATCTCGGCATCACTGGCGACCATCTGTACGGTACCGCCTGCCAGCAGCTTTTCGCTGGCGGCTTTCCAGTCATCACGGTCAACCAGATCCACGATCACCGAATTGTATTCCGGTGCCTTTCCGAAGATCTCCTCATAGTACTCGGCGGAAATATACACAAAGTGCGAGGCATAGTTTTCACTCACACCCGTGATCTCCATTTCGTACAGCCGGTTGTCGCTGTCGCGCAGTGTCAGGGTATCGCCCGCCTTCAAATCCAGCATGGTGCCCAGCTTTTCGGTAATGATCGCACCGCGCATTTCAGGCGTCAGCACCTTGCCGCTTACCCGCTCCTGCAGGCTGATAAAATCAGTCAGTTTGGTATAGTCCTCGGAAACGGTCAGGTTTACGCTCAAACTCAGGTCATTACCCAGAGCCGTTACGGTGTTGCGGTACTGCGGCATCCATTCCTGTATGGCGGGGTCGCTATCCAGTTGGTCAAACAGTGCCTGTTCCGCCGCTTCGTCCTCGGCGGAATACCCTGCCAGCAGGTCATAGCGAAAGACCCGTTGGAACTGGTTGGTCACAATGTCCCCGATGGCGTCGTTCAGTCCGTAACCGGTCAGCACCAGCGCAGCGCAGCCTGCTATGCCGATGATCGTCATCAGCACCCGCTTTTTGTAGCGGAACAGGTTACGCACCGTAACCTTGTGGCTGAAGGAAAGTCGCTTCCAGATAAAGGTCACCTTTTCCAACAACACCCGCTGTCCGGCAGGGGGCGCCTTGGGGCGCATGATGTTGGCAGGCATTTCTTTTAGCACGCCGCGGCACACCGAACAGGTCACCAGCGTTACACAGATCAGCGCCACCGCCACACAAATGGCGGCAACACCCCAGTGGAACGGCGCCTTGACCGGCGGCAGGTCATACATGATGCAATAGGCATCATAGATCACGGTGGGGAACAGCTTAAAGCCGACCGAAAGCCCCACCACGCTGCCAACCACGGTCGCACTCAGCGAATAGATCAAATACTTCTTTTGAATTTCACGGTCGGTATAGCCCAGCGCTTTCAGTGTCCCGATCTCGGTGCGCTGCTCCTCCACCATGCGTGCCATGGTGGTCAGGCACACCAGCGCTGCCACCGCCAGGAAAAATACGGGGAAGATGACGGAGATATTGTCAATGCGTGCAGCATCGTCACCAAATTCACTCACACCCAGCGCCAGGTCGCCGCGGCTGTAAATGTACCACTTTGCCGGCGATAGCTTCTCCTGCGTTTCTTCGGCGTTAGCAAGCTGCAGCTTACCACGGTTCAGCGCTGCCTTTCCGTCGGCGATCTTTTGCCTTGCCTCGGTACTCTTTTCCTCAAATTCCTTTTCACCCTCCGCCAGCTTTACACGGGCGTCGGCAAGCTCCTTTTCGCCGTTGTCCAATCGATTCTCGGCATTTTCCAACGCGTTCTTGTAGGTATCCAGCTGCTTGCGGCTTTCCTCCAGCTCCCGCTTGCCGTTTTCGTATTGGGCGCTGGCGCTGCCGATCTGTCGCTGCATATCGGCAAAGTAACTGTTTACCGCAATGCGGGTTGCAGCCACGGTCTCCGGTGTCACCTCACCGCTTTCATCATACAGCTTGTCGCCAAGATTCAGCTTTTTGCCGTTGGCGTCGGTCAGCTCGTTCAGGGTCGGTGCCAGCGTACCGGCAAGAATGGGCAGCAGCGGGGAACCGGCAGGCAGGTTTTCCATTCGGCCCAGTATCGCGTTGACCTGCGCTTTGCCGGCGGTCAGCTGCGCACCCATCGCCTCCGCTGCCGTAATCTGCAGCTTTGCCGCTGCCAGCTCCTGCTTGCCCTCCTCATACTTTTTTTCATACGCTTCGTATTGCTTTTTTTGCGCTTCCAGTGCGGCCCTGCCGTCCACCAGCTGCTTTTCCCCGTCCGAAATCTGCTGCCGGGCATCTGCCAGTTTATTGGCAGCATCGGTCAGCTGCTGTTCTGCGTCGGCAAGCTGCGCTTCGGCATCGGTTATCTTTTTCTGCGCTTCGGGGATCTTCTCATTCAAATAATCCGCCATTTCTTCCATTCGCAACTCGGAACGGGCGGCTTCCGCCGGGGTCAGCGCGTCGCGCAGTGCTTCCACCAGATCGTCATATGCATCGGTGTAGCAGTTCAGCGCATCGGCGTTTGCTGCTGTCACATACAGCTCAGTATAGTACTCGGCGGTAAAGTTCTCCTCAGGCACATATAGGTAGGCGTCCAACGAACCGTCTCCTACCGTGGTGCTCCCGCGGCGGGACATATCCACATAAATCGGAGAATTTACCATGCCAACGATGGTGTACTCCGTGTTTTTCAAATCATTTTCCAAATCGTCCAACGGGTCGGCGGAAGCCAGCTTCAGCGTCTGTCCTACCGAGAAGCCGTACTTATCCATGATGTTCTGGTCAATGACACATTCATTTTCAGCTGAGGGCAGCCGTCCCTCCAGCACGCGCAGCCGGTTCATGGTTTCGGGATCGTCGGGGTTGTCCGGCAGCGAAAATACCCGTGTCAGAAAGTTATCCTGACACAGTGTCAGGCAGTCTGTAAATTTCCCGGCATATACCTGCTTTACGCCTGCCACTGCCTGCACCGCAGCCACGTCGTTATCGCTGAAGCCAAGGGTGGAAAGTATTTTCAAATCCATTGCGTTGTATTCGGTATAGTAGTCGCTGGCGGTACTGCGCATATCGTCTCCGGTCGCACGTACCCCTGCAAAAAAACCTACGCCCAGCGCAACGATCAGCAAAATGGAGCAAAACCGGTTCAGCGTTTTGCGAATCGTCCGTGTTGTATCCTTGCGGAATGCCTCTGTCACATGACTCCCCCCTTCTTCATTATTCCGGCTCGCCATACGCCATGAGCGATGGCTGCAGCGCCAAAGCTGTCCTCATCTCATTTTTCGGCATTTTTCCATTTACCACTCTATTGTGGCAATATCGGCAGGCGCAGGATTATAAATGTTGCTTGCCACCTTGCTGTTGCGGATCGTAATAACACGGTCAGCCATCGGCGTGATGGCGGTATTATGTGTCACCACGATCACTGTCATGCCGCCCTCACGGCAGGCACTTTGCAGCAGCGCAAGAATTTGTTTCCCGGTATTGTAGTCCAAAGCACCGGTCGGCTCGTCGCACAGCAGCAGCTTGGGACGCTTCGCCAGTGCCCGCGCAATGGAGACACGCTGTTGCTCGCCGCCGGAAAGCTGCGCAGGGAAGTTATCCAGCCGGTGCCCCAGCCCCACCGCCTCCAGAGCCTCCTTGGCAGGCATCGGATCACGGCAGATCTGCGCCGCCAGTTCCACATTTTCCAGTGCCGTCAGATTTTGCACCAGATTATAAAACTGGAACACAAACCCAATGTCATGCCGCCGGTAGGTGACCAGTTGGCGGGGCGTACACTGTACAATGTCGCTGCCGTCCACCAGCACCTGACCTTCATCGGCGGTGTCCATGCCGCCCAGAATATTCAGCACTGTGGTCTTTCCTGCGCCGGAGGGCCCCACAATAATGGCGAATTCACCCTTTTCTATGGTAAAATTGATGCCGTCGCTTGCTGCCGTGACGACCTCGCCGGTGCGGTAGCGCTTGTAAACATCTTTCATTTCCACAAATGCCATTGGGGTTGCCCTCCCTTGCGATATCGGCGCAAGACGGGTTGCCTTTTGCGCCGGATTGAATTATACTGATTTTATCACTTTTCCTTGGGGCTTTTCAACCGTCTGCCGGCAGGGAATGCCCCAAAAATCGGGATTTAACGGAAATTTTACATTCCGTCTGCAAATCGGGAGGACTTTATTATGGCCAAAAGAGATTTGGCAGCAGAACTGCTGCGAGAACTGGGGCAGGATCGGACTCATTATCACTCCGGCGAAGAACTGAGCGTCCGTCTGGGTGTTTCCCGCACAGCTATTTGGAAAGCAGCCTGCCGCCTGCGGGAGCAGGGCTATGCTCTCGAATCCGTCACACGACTGGGCTACCGCCTTGCTGCCCTGCCCGATGGCATGACGAAGGAGCTGCTGGAGCAGTACCTGCCGCAGGGCAGGGGAGAGACGATTGTTTGCTACGAGGAGACCGACTCCACCAATACCCGCGGGCTTCAGCTTGCCTTGGAAGGCGCACCCACCGGCACTGTCGTGCTGGCGGATCGCCAAACCCACGGGAACGGCAGACTGGGACGCAGCTTCCTTTCGGAGGGCGGCAGGGGCGTCTATCTTTCCTATCTCCTCCGCCCCGATTGCGACCCCGCCGCGCTCAGTCTGCTTACCAGCTGCGCAGGGCTTGCGGTCTGTCAGGTGCTGGAGCAGCAGGGACTGTCTCCCGCCATCAAGTGGCCCAATGATATCATTCTCGACCGCCGCAAGGTCTGCGGCATTCTCACCAAGCTCACCAGCGATGCCGAAAGCGGCACCATCAACGGCGCGGTCATCGGCATCGGTGTCAATGTCACGCAGCAGCGGGAGGATTTCCCCGAGGAGCTGCGGGATAAAGCCATCTCGGTGCGGGAAGCAGGCGTCTCCGTCCCCCGCGCCGCCATCGCCGCTGGTATCATTACCCGTTTGGACGATATGTTCCTGCGTCAGCATATCCTCTCCCAGCCTGCCGAAGCGCTCATTGGGGAGTTGACCCGCCGCAGCTGCACCATCGGCAGTCGTGTGGAGGTTATCAGTCCAACCGGTCGGTATGAAGCACTCGCCGTCGGTATCGCTCCCGATGCCGGACTCATCGTTGAATTGCCGGACGGCACCCGCCGCACCGTCTCCAGCGGTGAGGTCAGCGTCCGCGGGCTGCTGGGCTATACCTGACCCACCGGCGGGCGCCCCTCCGCTTAACTCGTGCTGACCCTCCGCTACGGCGGGCGCAACCTCCGCTTCACTCGTGCTGACCCTCCGTTTCAATCCGGGCAGCCCTCGCCGCTGCGGTGCGCCCCGCCTCCCTTGCAAAACCAGCGAAGGCTCCCCAGACCGACGGTCCGGGGAGCCTTCCTATCTTTATCGTGAAAAGGGGTAATCAGTCTTTCTTGCGGAACTTCTCGGGTACGACATACAGTCCGCCGGAGCACTCCGCGATCTCCTCCAGGTTCTTGCACGCCAACAGGTCTTTGGTCGCCATGGCACGGTCAATCCCCAGATCCTCGGGATAAGCGACCTTGCCCGCCTTGCGGAACGCCTCGATCTGCTCCTTGGTCACCAGCTCGCCGAAGGGGGTGCCCTGTGCGATGGAAGCCAGCATCAGCTTGCGCTCCTCGGCGTCCTCTGCCATATAACAGTAGGCAATGCCCTGCTCGGTTACGGTGTGGCTCACGTCCTCGCCGTATACCATGATGGGCGGCGCCTCCATACCGGCGTTGCGACCGATGGAAATAGCGTCCAGCTCAGGCACAAAGTTGTTGCCCTTTTTGCCGCTGCTCTTCAGCATCTGAATAACGATCTTCTGACCGCCGTGCAGGGTGTCCTTTCCTTCAACAAGGCTGTGGTAGGCGGGGCTGCTGTGGCGGCGTCCGCCGGGGTTATGCCCCATGTTGGGCGCACCGCCAAAGCCGCTCAGACGACCGGCGGTAACAGTGGAGGAGTTGCCGTAGTAGTCCATCTGCAGGGTCGCACCCAGGAAGGAGTCAATGGCGTACAGTCCGGCGACCTGCGCCAGAGTACGGTTGCTGCGCAGGGTGCCGTCTGCACCGGTAAAGAAGATATCGCTGCGCTCCTCGGTGTATTTTTCCATGCCCACTTCGCCGCCAAAGGCGCAGATGCTCTCGACCCAGCCGGCTTCAATGGCGGGGATCAGCGTGGGGTGGGGGTTCAGCACCCAGTTGCGGCAAATCTTGCCCTTGAGGCCCAACTGCTCGCCATAGGTGGGCAGCAGCAGCTCAATGGCAGCGCCGTTAAAGCCGATGCCGTGGTTCAGGCTCTGTACGCCGTGCTTGGCGTAAATGCCCTTAATGACCATCATGCCCATCAGGATATCGGCGTCCTTGATGAACTGTGGATCACGGGTGAACAGGGGTTCCATGGGGTAGGGCTTGTCTGCGGGAACGATGAAATCCACCCAGCCGCCGGGAATATCCACACGGGGCAGGGTATCCACAATTTCATTCACCTGCGCAATGACAATACCGCTCTTGCAGGCGGCAGCCTCCACCAGCGTGGGGGTTTCCTCGGTGCTGTAGCCGGTAAACAGGTTGCCGTCCTTGTCAGCTTTGTCGGCAGCCACCAGGCATACGTTGGGGATCAGATCCACAAACAGGCGAGCATAGATCTCCAGATAAGTATTAAAGTTGCCGATCTTCACCTTGCCCTCGGCAAGCATCTCGCTGAGGCGCTGCGCCTGCGTACCTGCAAAGGCAAAATCCACGGTGCTGGCAATGCCTTTTTCAAAGTAATCCAGATGCTCGCTGCGGGAAATGGAGGGAATGATCATGGTCAGATCATGCACGATCTTGGGGTCGACCTCTGCCAGAGAAGCTGCAAGGAACGCTGCCTGCTTCTGGTTATCACCCTCCAGCACTACCTTGTCATCGGGGCGAATAACCGCCTCCATCAGCTTTACGATGTTTTCAGTCGCTACCACCTTGCCGCTGCAAAGATCGGCAGCTGCGTTCAGTCGCTCCTCCTTGGAGCGGCGCTGTTTGTCCCAGGACATAGTAGAAGAACCACCTTTCACTGTTTACTCATTCATTTTTTCTCTAAAAAGAATATTTTTTTGCCTGTTAAGGCATTGTTAAGTTCAGTATAGCATTGACTTTCTATGATGTAAAATATATAATATGACTAAGATCAATAACAAGCTGGTTATATAAATCGATAACGCCAATTCTATATGAGGTGCTTTCATGGAAATCACACATCTCCGCTATTTTAAAAAGACCGCCGAACTGGAACATATCACTAAGGCGGCGCAGGAACTGCATGTGGCGCAGCCTTCTTTAAGCCGTACCATCAGCATGTTGGAGGACGAACTGAAGGTAAAACTCTTTAACCGCAAAGGGAAAAGCATCGAGCTCAACGAATACGGAATCATTGTGCTCAATCATACCAACCGGATCCTCAAGGAGCTGGAGGCGATCCATCGGGAGATCGACGACGCGCGGGAAAATAGCGTGATGAATGTGACCTTCTCCATGAACGCCGCCTCCACCCTTATTCCGCGCCTGGTGCGCGGCTTTAAGGAGGAGCACAGCGATATCCGTCTGCACATTCTGCAGGAGGATTTGGTCAGTGATAGCGGACAAAGCTGCGATCTCACCCTTTTTGCCGGCAGTCAGCCTGTTTCCGGCCCGTTCTGTACCACTCTCATCGAGGAGGAGATTCGTCTCGCCCTGCCCGTTACCAATCCGCTGGCACACTTCGATTCCCTTACCCTCGATCAGGTCTCCAAGGAAGAGTTCATCTGTCTGCAAAAGGGCAAGAATCTGCGCAGCATCACCGATGCCTACTGCAAAATGGCGGGCTTCGATCCCAATGTCGTTCTGGAAAGCGACAGTCCGGAGACGGTGCGCGAGCTGATCCGTGCCGGCATCGGCATCTCCTTTATCCCCATTCAGACATGGCAGGATATGGAGGACGAACATATCGCGCTGGTCCCCATCTCCAATCCTCACTGCCGCCGCTACATCAACCTTTCGTGGCGGGAGAGCAGCTATCTTTCTCCGGCAGCCATTCTGTTTCGGGATTATCTCATCAAGCACTTTGCCGAGCTGGCAAAATAACCATAGCTGCTCAGCCCCGCTCCGGCGGGGCTTTTCGTTCCTCATTGCCGAGTGACAAACGAAAGTTTTGATAAATCAAGAATAATTCCTAAAAATGAGGTTGATTTTTCATTCAGATAGGCTTATTATTAGATATAATAAAAGAGTTGAGCGGTATAGTAATGCCGAACATTCTGCAATGGAGGTGTCTTTATGTCGCATCTGTCCAAGGTACAGGTCGCCATTCGAGATATTGATGTACTGGGCGAGGCGCTGCGTGCGCTGGGGCTGCGCTGTGTCGGAGAGGTCGCTGAGAATTACGAATTTGCCGATACCTTCAATCAGTGCGATGTCATTGCCGTCAATGCCGTCAACCGGGTCATGGCATTCAAATTTGTCAATGGCGAAGCCGAGCTTCACTCCAACCTCGAACCCGGGGATTTTGAAAAGACTCGCGATGAGCTGCTGCAAAAATACGCTGTGCTGCTCCTCAAAAAAACGGTGGAGCAGGAGGGAAAATTTCAGGTGCAAGAGCAGGAGACCCTGCCCGATGGCACCGTCCGTATTAAAGTGGGAAGGTGGGTATGATCTATGGCAGAACAAACCGTGACTTATCTCATTGGCAAGGACGGCAAGATCACCGTTGAGGTCAACGGTGTTCGCGGCGCTTCCTGTCGGGAGTTGGTTCGTGAGACCGTCGAAAAGCTGGGTGTGGAGCTTTCCACCGAGCTGAAGCCGGAATATTTTGAACAGACGGAGGAAAAGGAGCAGGAAAAGAACCGCTTCTGATAAAATCCGCAGGAGAAAGGGGGGAGCGAAATGGCGTCAGCGCTGTGGCTCGGTTCCATGGAACCGCAGCAGCTCACCTCCTTTTTGTCTTTGCCGGTGCAGGTGTTTGTCACCTCACAATCGGTACAGCCCCGATTTGCCGGTCAGCGTTTTCTCGCTCCCACCGGAGATCGGAAAGCCCTTCTTTCTGCGCTACAGGATAGAGATATCTATTTCCTCTCGGTTGCCGATTGGTCGCCGGTCGTTCTCCCGAGCCACCATGGCAGACTGCTGGCGCTGGGGCAGGTGCCGCCGCCTACCGGCAGCCCCATTGCATTTCAGTCCGTTTTACCGCAGGAGCAGTACGCCGCCTTGTGCCGGCTGCTGCCACTTGCCGAACCCGAAACCCTTTACATCAATGGCGGTGAGGTGCGCTGCTCCGTTGTGGAGGAGGATTACCTCCCCCTATTGGAAAGGCTGGGCAGACTGTGAAAGTGGGAAAATACTACCGCAATCGGGAGGAACACTGCATCAGCGGCGGCACCGGCTGCGGCGTGGTTTATCTCTCCGGCTGTGATATGCACTGTGCCTATTGTCTGGTTTACGATATTTCACAGGAGGGAAAAGGCGTCCCCTACGCCCCCCGTCAGCTGGCGGAGCTGCTTTGCTCCTTGCAGCGGCGTGGGGTCAGCCACATCAGCCTTGCCAATGTCGAGCCATCTGCCGATGAGGTTATCGAGGCTGTTGCCATCGCAAGGGAGTTGGGACTTACCGTCCCGCTGCTCAATAATTTCAATGGCTATGCTCCCACGGCGTTCACCCGCCGTTTGCAGCCCTTTTTTCAGGGCTACATTATGGATTTTAAGTACGCCGATGCCGCACTGGGCGCGCATCTTTCCGCTGCACCGGATTATCCCCGCCGTGCTCTTGCCAATTTAGCGCTGCTTTCCGCCCACTACGGCAATAACCGTTACGATGCGGCGGGGCTGCTGCAAAGCGGCGTCCTGCTGCGCCATCTTATCCTGCCGGGTATGTGGCGAAACACTGAGGATACTCTGCGTCTTATAGCGGCAAATAACCCCAGCGGCTATCCGCTGTCCCTTCTGCCGGACTTTGTACCGGAGGGACGCACCGCAGCCGTCCTCCACCCGCCCTATGCCGTTTCCCCGCAGCGCCTGCACCAACTCACCGAACTTGCCCAATCACTGGGCTTGGAGCTTATATAGCTCCTTTGAAGAATCTTCTGAAGAATCTTCTTTTCTGCACAAACTTGTAATTTCGCATATTCACTCATTTTTCCCCGAAAGGAGTACCCAATATGAATTTCCGTGAAGAATTCAATCTTGCTGTCCGCGCCCGCTGTGCTGTTATGTATGTCACCACACGGGAGGAGGAACGCCTCCTCTCGGTCGTACGGGACTGCGCCGCCGAGTTGGAAAACATGCGGATCGTCAGCTGGGATTTTGCCTCCGGCTTTGATGTCGGCGTCGCAGTGGGCAAGGGCAATCCCATTGCCGTCCTTGATTTCATCGCCAAGGAGCCTGCCGATACGCCCATTCTCTATGTTCTCAAGGACTTCCATCGCTATTTGGAGGATAACATGGTCTGCCGCATGGTCAAAAATCTTGCCATGCAGCTTAAACCCCAGCAAAAAAGCATTCTCATCGTCAGCCCCGTGTTCAAGGTGCCGGAGGAGCTTTCCTCCTCGGTCAGCGTGCTGGAATTCCAGCTTCCTACCCTGTCGGAGCTGAGAGATTATATCACCAATATTACCCAGAATGTCGTTGTGGATATGGACCAAGAGGGCTTTGAGCAGTTTGTCCGCGCCTTTCAGGGGCTTACCATCTCCGCCGTCAAGACCATTCTCTCCAAAGCCCTTGCCCGCAGCGGCAAGATCAGCCTAAATGATCTCCAGCTTGTTTTGGAGGAGAAAAAGCAGATCATTCGCAAGACACAGGTGCTGGAATTTTTCCATGCCGAGGAAACGATGGGCTCCATCGGCGGCATGGATACCCTCAAAAGCTGGATCATCACCCGCGGCATGGCATTTTCGGAGCAGGCGCAGCAGTTCGGGCTGCCTTATCCCAAGGGTGTTCTTATCGTCGGAATTCAGGGCACCGGCAAGTCCCTTTGTGCTAAGGCGATCAGTCAGCAGTGGCATATGCCGCTCTTACGACTTGACGTCGGTCGGCTGATGGGCAGCTATGTCGGCGAATCGGAAGCACGCACCCGCGAAATGATCCAGATCGCCGAGGCTATGGCGCCCTGCGTTTTGTGGATCGACGAGGTTGATAAGGGCTTTGCCGGCATTGGCGGCGTGCAGGGAGACAGCGGTGCGCAGGCGCGTGTATTCGGCAGCCTCATCACATGGATGCAGGAAAAGAAGTCTCCGGTTTTCATTGTCGCCACCGCCAATAATATCGAGCAGCTTCCGCCGGAATTCATGCGCAAGGGCCGTTTCGATGAGATCTTCTTCGTCAATCTTCCCACCGAAAAGGAACGCATGGAGATCTTCCGTCTGCATATCAGCCGCCGTCGGGACATCGCCGTCAAAAATTACGATCTTTCTGCCTTGGCGGCAGAAACCAAAGGCTTCTCCGGCGCCGAGATCGAGCAGGTCATCAATGATGCGATGTTTACCGCCTTTTCGCAGCAGAGGGATTTCACCACAGGGGATATCCTTACTGCCATTCACAGCACCATTCCACTCTCCGTTACCTTCCGGGAGACCATCAATAAGCTCATTGCATGGGCAGGCAGCGGCAGGGCGCGCATGGCAAGCAGCCAGCAGGAGGCGGCGGAGGCCGAAGGCGGAGACCAGCTTTATTACAACTATCAGGACGGACAAAATACAACAGGGGATCATCTGCAATGAAACCTTTTGCCAATGATCCCTCTCTGGATCGGGTGCTGCTCATCAGCCGGGAGGAGATGGGCGGGGCGGCAGGCGGCTTCGACCCGCTGCACCCTGTTTACACCCAAACCGAGGGCACAGATCCCTTTACCTATCGCAATGATTTTTGCCATATGCGCCTTTTGGCGGATGGCACGGTGGAGCTGACCGAGCAGGGCAGCCCCGCCCGCTTTGCGGAGGAATGGCAGCGGCTTTTCTCACAGCTTGCCGCCTGCCGCACCCTTTGCGACCTTCGCATTTACGATTTCGATGGAGAAAAGCCGCCCATGGCGGCAGCCCTTACCACCTACGGCAGGCTGCTGCTCTACGGCAATGTCGGGGCGGAATTTGCCCCTGCCGCCGGGTGGCAGTGCGTTACCCGCATTTTCTGGGATACCGATGGGTTCGGCGCTCTCTGCGAGGACGATATGTTCCGTGCGGTGGGAGCGCTTTCGGTGTTAGACGGCATCGCCGAGGTGGAGGAGGTGGTCGGCTCGGAACTGCCGGGGCACTGCAGACCGGTGGCATATCTGCTGCAAAAAAACGGCACCGTTACCCTTTACGACCGCAAGAATAAAAGTATCCAGCGTCCGCGTGAGCGGGTTCAGAAGATCGCCCTTGTCCGCTACAATCCTTATGGGGTCAGCACATGGGTCGCCATCAGCAAGATCACCGGACGGTTCCTGTGCAGTGAGCCGCGGGACGCCATTTCCGCCGACTTTTTCGGCGGGGACTATACTGATATTATCGCTCCCAACCGCTTCCGTCAGAAGATCGCGGATTTTGCCGCAGTACCCCGCCGGTACCTTGCTGTCCTTTATCAGAACGGCTATCTGCGGGTGTTCGGCTCCGGCTACCACAGCGGCGACATTCTCTGTGAGGACGTGCGGGGAATTGAGCTGGAGGGTGAGGAGCTGATTGCCTATCTTCCCGCTGACCTTTCCTACGCCCCCGCCATTGACGGGGAGGAGCCTCAAGAGGACAGCCTTTCCCCTGCGGAAAGTGTCATTTCTCTCGGTGCGCCGGTGCGTCTGCCGGAAATCCTTTCCCTGCTGCGTGAACGCGTAGAGCACTGGCGGCAGGCGGAGCGGCTTATGCCACCTGCCGCAAAAAAACCGGTGCGTGCCATTCGCCGCAGCAGCCGCTACATCTACTTTCTCTATCAGGACGGCACCGTGGAGGCTGAACTGCTGACTCATACCGGTCACAGCGACCACGGCGAAAATGCCGTTTCTCACTGGCGAAATGTCGTGGAATTGATTCCCGGCAGGCACCATACCCTTGCTCTCTGCGCCGATGGCACCGTACTGGCGGCAGGGCAGGGCTACGGGCAGCCTTATACCGTCTCCGGCTGGCGGAATGTTACGCAGATCGCTCAGTCCTCCGGTTTGGCGGCTGCCGTTACCGCATCGGGTACGGTCTACGCCCTTTGGGCGGACAGCAACGAGCCGGTGCAGGGTACTGAAAGCTGGCAGGATATCACGGCGCTTGCAGCCGGCGATGATTTTCTGCTGGGGCTGACCGCCGATGGCAGGGTTGTTGCCGCCGGACACAATGAAAGCATTCTCTCTGCCGTAAAGGACTGGAGAAATATCATACAGATCGCCGCCGTTTCCGAGGCGGTAGCCGCCCTTACCGGCGAAGGCAGGGTTCTCTCCTGCGGCAATCCCCGCTTCCTCCGCTACGAGGGTATGGAGTGCTGGCAGAATATCCGCCAGCTTGTTTCCTACCAAAACGGCGGCTCGGTTTTTGTCGGGCTGGACGGGGCAGGCAGGGCGCATTTCTGCGGGAAATGGTCCAGCGGTGCCCTGTGTCGCACCGACAGCATTGACCCCGAAAAATGGTCGGGTCTTCGCCGTGTCTGGCAGGAGGGCTATTACCTGCTGGGCGAAAAGGCAGATGGAACCATCGTCTACGAAAGCACCCCCACCGAGCGTGCCGGTCTGCCACCTGCCGATGACCATATTACCGACTGGAGCCTTGTCACGGACTGGGTTATCGAGGGAGAATACCTTATGGCGATATTCCGCGATGGCACGGTTGGCTGGGAAGGCACCCGTCGCCGCACCGCAAAGCGCCATATTACCGAGAGGTGGAAAAATATCAGCCACTGCCTGTTGTGGAGCATTGCCGGAGGACGCAGCAGCGCCATGGCGGTCGATGCCGAAGGCCGACTGTTTTCCGACCAAAGCTCTCCTGCGGCGCAGCAGTTCTATGGGCAGTTTTCCGGTGTTCGCCGCATTGCGGTTTTTCAGCCTTTTTTGCTGGTGCTGCATGGCGAAACGCTCTCTTTTGTGCTGTTCGGCAAAAACGGTTGGGAGCGGCACGACCTGCCGCAGGTTGAAAGCTTGCTCACCGCCGAGGAGGGCAAAACGGTGGTCGTCACCTTCACCGATGGCAGGGTGCGTTCCTTTGGGCAGACCCTCTATGACAGCACCGTGGACCCTGCGGCGAAAAATGTCCGCTTCTACGGCGACCGCAGCGATTACATCGAAAACGATGCCGACCCGTTCTGCCACTTCGAGGGCGTCATCGGGCTTCAGGGGGCGGGGCAGGCCTTTGTGCTCTCCGCCGCCAATCTCAAATCCAGCGAGCATTTCTACTCAGTGCAGCAGCTTATGTACTTTTCCGGCATACGGGGCGCCGTCACCGTGGAGCCGCTGGGTGATCTGCTGTTGGCGGACGGTACCTGCCGCAGCCGCCGCGGGGATTTCTTTGCCAAGTGGGTCGGCATCATGCAGCTTTCCAGCTGCCCCACCCATTCCGTCGGCGTTACCACCTTCCACACGGCAGTGGTCTACGGCGACGGAGAATACGGCAGCTGCAGCGTTGATTCCTACATGAACATTGTGCAGGCTTTTGCATTGCCTCATGCCACCGTCCTTCGCCAAAGCGACGGGACTCTCATCTCGCTGTGCGAAAAGCTCTCCGAGACCCCCTATGAACCGCTGCCCGTTACCTCCGGCGTTACCCAGATGGCGATGACAGGGAGCCACTTTGCAATCCTTTGTGCAGATGGGAGTCTGTGGTGCTGTGAGGCACAGGCATTTGCCGATAAGATCCGTTGGCGGGGCAGCAGTGAATATTATACCCGTCCGTGGGGTATGTGGCAAAAACGCTTTACCGATGCCACCCGCATGACCGTCACCGGCGAGGAGATCCGCGTCTGGCGGCACGATACCCGCTACAGCTTTATGGAGCCGACCTTGGAGCAGAATACCCTTTCCGGTCATGAGCCGACCATACTGTAACGATTATTTTGAACCGATTTTTGCGTGGGAGCGGTTCGGCGCAGCCCGTTTCGGCTCCGCCGAAACACGCAGGCTTCGCCTGCGTCAGCCGCTTCGCGGCTGGGGCTGCGCCCGCACCCTCCCCTTGCACAACCCACCAAAAAATAACCACCCACCAAGGAGACCGATCATGGCACTGAAAGAAATCCTGCAAAGCCGAAAAACCATTCGGGAGCTGAAAACCGAGACCACCGCTCTGCGACTGGAAAAGGAGCAGGCGGACCGCCAAAAGGAGCAAAGCGAAGCCCACGCCGCTGCCGTTTGCAGAGAGGCGGAGCGGGAAGCCGCCGACAGAGAACGGGAACAGTCTGAGGCGGTGCAAGGGGCGCAGCGCGCCCTCTTTGAGGCGATGCGTCCCCTGCTGCTGGCACTGCCTACGGCAAGAAAAACCATAGCCGAAACCCCCGGACTGCTGGCAAAGGATATGATCGGTCTGTTTGCACCGGTCGATGACTTTATAAGGGCACTGGGGCTTACCGTCATCGGTACAGCGGGGGAGGAGACCCCCTACAACAGTGCCTTGCACGACTGCCCCGCCCTGATTGAGCCCGGAACGCCGGTTATTGTAGCGGCAGTGGGTTATGCAAAAGGGGAACAGGTCTGGGTAAAAGCACGTGTAAAGGAAGTGATTTAATGGAACGCTACGCCGTCGATTTCGGCACCAGCAATACCGTGGTGGCACGCTGGAACTTTGCCAAAGAGGAGCCGCAGACCATCAGTTTTCCGGCAATCACGGCGCCGGCGGTCGGCGCTATGCCGCCTGTTACCCCATCTGTTCTCTACTATCGGGGGGAGCAGAGCTTCCTGATGGGCTACGAGGTCACCTCCCGCGGCTTGGACGATATTCGCAGCAGCCGCTATTTTTGGGGCTTTAAGCGGGGGCTTCTGCACCTGACCTCACTGTATGAGGACCGGGGGCGGGAGTTTTCCGCCGATCATATCGCACGGCTCTACCTCACCAGACTGCTGTCGGGCTTGGAGCTGAACGCCGAAACGGTCGTGACCTTTACGGCGCCGGTCAACGCCTTTGATACCTACCGTGAGTGGATCGCCGCTTTTTTTGCCGAAAACTACCCCGATGTTCCCTACCGTCTGGTCGATGAATCAGTGGCAGCAGCCATCTCCTACGGCTCTACCCGCGCCGGTTCGGTGGTCTGTGTGGTAGATTTCGGCGGCGGAACCCTTGATGTTTCGGTCGTCCGCATGCCGGAATCCTTTGCCGGAGCGGCGGCGGACGGTGCGGCGCAGGGCAGGGTGCTGGGAAAGGCGGGCGCCTTCCTCGGCGGAGATGACATCGATCGGTGGCTCTTGGAGGATCTTTTGAAGCGCGCCGGCAGAACAGCGGAGGAATGCGAGGAGATCCTGCCGCAGCTTACCGCCCTTGCCCGTCAGATCAAGGAGGAGCTTTCCACCAAAAGCGAAAGCAGCCGCAGTTTTTTCGATGCCGGGCATTTCAAAACTTACGAATTTCGCTACACCCAGAATGACCTTTTGGATCTTTTGGAGGAGCACGATTTTTTTGTGACCCTCAATGATGTTTTGAATAACGCCGTCAACATGGCAGAGGCAGGGGGCATTTCCCGCACTCAAATCGAACGGGTGCTGATGGTGGGCGGTACCACCCTCATTCCGGCGGTGCAGCGAGGCATTCGCGGTATCTTCGGCAGAGAAAAGGTGCAGTGTCACAAGCCCTTTGAGGCGGTTGCCCACGGTGCACTTGCCTTTTCACTGGGGCTTAATATCGTCGATTTTATTCAGCATTCCTATGCCATTCGCTATCTGGACTCCCTCACCAAGGAGCCGCGGTACAAAATCATCTTCAAGGCGGGCAGTGAATACCCCAGCGAAAAGCCCGTGACCCTTACCTTGTCCTCCTCGTTCCGCAACCAGAAAGCGATCGAACTTATGATGGCGGAGATCGAGCATAAACGCATGGGACGGGTCTCCTTTGATGCCGACGGGCGCTTTTCCTCGGTAGATGACAGCAGCGATACGGTACGGCTGCTCAACTACAGCCAGAATTCCGCCGTGCTTGCCAAGCTGGAGCCACCCGGCACCCCACTGGATAAGAGGCTGAATGTGGCTTTTTCCATCAACGCCCGCAAGGAACTGACCGCTACGGTGCATGATAACCTCACCGGTCAGGATATCTACGTGGATATGCCGCTGGTAGCGCTGCGCTGACGGAAAAATCTGCCCCGAAAATTCACCTGAAACCTTTGCTTCCCCCTCACTTTTGCCGCAGGAAATGTTATAATCATACCAAGCCCCAGTCCGGCAGCCGGCTATGAACAATGGCGCAGGTTTTGCCGGAGATGGGAAAGCGATCATCAGCCCCCCGAGAGGAGAAAACACATGAGCACCCCAACGAAAGAGATCAAAACATCGACGGAAAAGTTGGCAAGTGTGATCCGCATTGTCACGGTGCCGCCCGTTATGGTCATCGCGCTGCTGATGATTCTGTATTTTTACCTGCCGCAGCCCTTCGGCACTTTGCCGGAGCTGCTGACCGCCATAGCGCTGCTGGGACTGGTACCGCTGCTGGCATACCCTTTGCAGCCGGTTTTCCCTCATTACCGCCAAAGGGGGCGGGAGGGGCAGCGGGAGCTTGCCTTTGTGCTTACCGGAGTGGGGTACACCATCGCCTTTTTATGGGCACTGCCGGCAGGCACTTCGCCTGCAGTCCGCACCGTTTGCGCCGGTTACTTTTTCTCGGCGCTGCTGCTTACCCTTTGCAACAAGGTGCTTCACCGGCGCGCCAGCGGGCACGCGTGCAGCGCAGTAGGCCCGCTTTTGTTTCTTATTTACTATTTTGGCTGGTGGCTGTTGCTGCCCAGTGTTGTCATTGCCGCCCTCATTGCGTGGGCTTCGGTGACGCTGCGTCGCCATACCCCGATTGACCTGTTGTGGGGGACGCTGTGCAGTATGTTTGGCTTTGCTATAGCGGTGCTGTGGTTTTAAGACCGCTCCTACTAATACGGACGAAAACGAGGATATTTGCAGTGAAAGTGTTGAATTCACACAAATATTTACAGTAAGTTTACAATTAAGCTCCCGCAAGGGGGCTTTTTGCATGGAGAGCCTGCGATTACAGGACAGAAGAATCTACGGTAAGAAGAAAAATCGATAAACGGCGCAGAAAAACCCCCACCCGTCGGGTGGGGGTGACAGTAGTGATCAGTGGTCACAGGTGGCGCAGGAGGAGCAGCCTTCTTCCTCGCCCTCGTGGACGTCTTTTTTGACATGACCTACGATGGGTTCGGGGTCGATGCCCTGACGGGTGTAGTAATCCGCCAGTGCGGCTTTTACCGCCTGCTCCGCCAGCACGCTGCAATGCAGCTTCGCGGGGGGCAGACCGTCCAGCGCCTCCACCACGGCGCGGTTGCTGAGGGAAAGCGCCTCCTCAATGGAATGACCCTTGATCATCTCAGTGGCGATGGAGCTGGTGGCGATGGCGGCACCGCAGCCAAAGGTCTTGAATTTGACATCGGTGATGGTGTCACCGTCAATTTTCAGGTACATTTTCATAATATCGCCGCAGCGGGCGTTGCCAACCTCGCCCACACCGTCGGCATCGGGGATCTCGCCTACATTGCGGGGATTGGTGAAGTGATCCAAAACTTTTTCACTGTACATAGGGCTTCTCCTTTATTTATCCTTGATTTTTTCCCAAACGGGGGACATGGCGCGCAGCCCTTCCACAATGGGCGGAATCTGTGCGATGATATAGTCAATATCCTCCTCGGTGGTCAGCTCCGAAAGGGAGAGACGCAGGCTGCCATGGGCGATCTCGTGCGGCAGCCCGATTGCCATGAGGACGTGGCTGGGGTCCAAAGAGCCGCTGGTGCAGGCGGAGCCGGAGGAGGCGCAGATGCCCGCCATATCCAGCCGCAGCAGCAGCGATTCGCCCTCGATACCCTCAAACGAAATATTGGCATTGCCGGGCAGACGATGCCGGCGGCTGCCGTTCAGACGGGTCTTGGGCAGCTTCAGCAGCTCGTCGATCAGGTGATCCCGCATGGCAGTGATGCGGGCGGCGTTTTCCTCCAGATGCTCGGTCGCCACGGTGATGGCTTCGCCCAAGCCCACGATGGAGGCAAGGTTCTCAGTGCCGGCACGGCGCCCCTTTTCTTGCGCTCCGCCGTCCATGAAAATATCCGGCAGAATGCCCTTTTTGATATATAAGGCACCGACACCCTTGGGCGCATGGAATTTGTGACCGGAAAGAGACAGCAGATCGACCCCCAAAGCCTTCACATCGACCGGAATGTGACCGACCGCCTGCACCGCATCGGTGTGGAACCACGCGCCGTGGGCATGGGCAATGGCGGCAAGCTCCGCAATGGGCTGCACGGTGCCGATCTCGTTATTCGCCAGCATGACGGAAACAAGGGCGGTATCCTCACGGATCGCCTTTTCCAGCTCGGCAGGCTCCACCAACCCATCCGCCGTGACCGGCAGATAGGTGACCTCGAAGCCCTCCTTCTCCAGCGCCTTGGCACTGTGCAGAACAGCGTGATGCTCAAACACCGCGGTGATCAGGTGTTTTTTGCCCTTTGCCGCCCAGCGGCGCATACTGCCTTTCAGCGCCCAGTTATCCGCCTCGGTGCCGCAGGAGGTAAAATAGATTTCACCCGGCTCGGCATTCAGAGCGGCTGCGACTTGACGGCGTGCTTTTTCCACAGCGGTACGGGCGGCACGCCCGATGGAATAGATGCTGCTGGGGTTGCCGTAGTTCTCCATCAGCCATGGGGTCATTGCCTCCAGCACAGCCGGCGTGACCGGAGTAGTGGCGGCATTATCGGCATAAACAAAGCGTTTTTCCACTGTAATACACTTCCTTTGTTCAGAAAATGATAAGGACGAAGTAAGCGTCCGGATTTGCTACGGCACTATAATATACTATAACGGTATAATTTTCAATAGGTGAACAAAATTTTTATCAAATTTTTTTGGCACAGTGCGGGAAATGGGAGAGGGCGGGACTTCCGGCGGTCGCAAGTTTCGGCTGCGCCGAAACCCGCAGGCGCAGCCTGCGGTGCCCGCCTGCCGTGTGCAGCTGGCAGGCGGCAGCGAAGGCTTCCAAGCCTTGACGCAGGCTTACTCTGATATTTTAGCGGCGCAGCCCGCCTGATAATTCTGATACCATGCCACCGCCAGGCGGTCGCAGCGCTCGTTTTCGGGGTGTCCGGCGTGCCCCTTCACCCACACAAATTCCACCTCGTGTATTTTCAGCAGCGGCAGCAGCCTTTCCCACAGGTCTACATTCAGGGCAGGGCTGTTGTCGCTTTTTTTCCAGCCTTTTTTCTGCCAGCCGTACACCCAGCCCTTCGTTACGGCATCAACTAAGTACTTGCTGTCGCTGGTCAGCGTAACGCGGCAGGGCTGCTTCAGGGCACTCAGCCCCTCTATGGCGGCAAGCAGCTCCATGCGGTTGTTGGTAGTCATCGGCTCCCCGCCGGAAAGCTCCTTTTCCTGCCCTTTATATTGCAGGATCGCTCCCCAGCCGCCCGGTCCCGGATTGCCGGAGCAGGCACCGTCGGTAAAAAGCCGCACTTCTTTTTTTTCTGCCATGTTGTTTCCCCGTTTCTTTCTTATTATCACTTATATCGGTATTATAAACCACAGCAGCAGGGATTACAATACGGCGGCAAGCCGGCGGAGAGGCGGAGCAGACGCCCGCAGGGCATTTCGGCTGCAAGCCGAAACCGGGACGGGCTTTGCCCGTTCCGTGCCCGCCTGCGGCGGGCTGCCCTGCGGGCGCCAAAGCTGCGGGGAAGCGCCCCTGCAACCCTCTTGACAGAATGTACTTTATGCAGTATAATAAAAACAGATTGAAAAATTTGTGCAAGTTGCAATATTTTGTCGATAAATCGGACAAAAGACCGTCGGAACGGAACGGGCGGTCTTCCATCATACATGAACCAAAAAACAAAACCCGAATGGAAATGGGAGGGAAACAAGTGACTGAAAAAAAGAATAATGTACCGGCATCTGCCGAAGCGCCCCGTAAAAAGAAGGACGGGGTCTTTGAGCAGTATTTCCGTAAAAGCCGCAACACCAAAACTGCCGCCGAGATCGCAGCAGAGATTGAACGGGTGATGCGCGGGGAAGAAGCCGCCGCTTCGACCGTCTCCGAAGGAGAACGGTCTGCAAAGCCTGTGGCAGCAAAGAACGGGAACGCCAAAAAGCCGTCTGCCCCTAAGCAGACGCAGCCGAGATCCAACCGGAAAAAGACAGCGCAGCCAACCGGACCGCAGAGCGGCAAAAAGACGGCAGAGGGGCAGAAATCTGCCCAAAAGCAGCAGGGCGCACCCCAAAATTCCGCCCCGAAGCCCAAGAGTGAAGCCAAGCCGAAGCAGCCCAAGGCCGACGCCAAAAGCGAGCCGAAAAAAGCACCGCAGCCCGCCAAAGCGAAGAGTAATGAAACGGTAAAGAAACAGCCTGCCAAAAAGGCTGCCACACCTTCAGCGGTGACGGCCCCGCCGCCCAATCGCAGTACCCGCCGCAGCAAAAAGGTGGACGGCACCCGCCGTCCACCGCTCAAGATTATTTCTCTGGGCGGTCTGGGCGAAATCGGGAAAAATATGACCGTCTTTGAGACAGAGCAGGATATTATTGTTGCAGATTGCGGCTCCGCATTCCCTGATGACGACCTGCCCGGCGTTGATCTGGTTATTCCGGATTTTACCTATCTGCAAAAAAATGCAGGAAAGATCCGTGGCATCTTCATCACTCACGGGCACGAGGATCATATCGGCGGACTGCCGTTTTTGCTCAAGCAGATCAATGCACCGGTTTACGGCACCGCTCTTACCATCGGGCTCATCAGCGGCAAGCTAAAGGAGCATGGAATCCTGAACCAGTGCAAGCTGAATACCGTTAAACCCGGTGATACCGTTAGGGCTGGCACCACCATGAGCGTCGAGTTTGTCCGTGTCAACCACTCCATTCCCGATGCCTGTGCTTTTGCTATTCGTACACCGGCGGGGCTTATTGTCCTTACCGGCGACTTCAAGGTGGATTTCACGCCCATCTCCGGCGAGCCCATCGATCTGGTTCGCTTCGGTGAGCTGGGTAGTGAGGGGGTATTGGCACTCCTCAGCGACAGCACCAATGCTGAAAAACCAGGCTCTACACCCAGCGAGCGCATCGTCGGTGAGAGCTTTGAAAAGCTGTTCAAGCGTGCCGCCGATAAGCGTATCATCATTGCCACCTTTGCCAGCAATGTCCACCGGATTCAGCAGGTTGTGGACACCGCCGTGCGCTTCGACCGCAAGGTGGCGGTATTCGGGCGCAGCATGGTGAATGTTGTTGCCATCGCACAGGAGCTGGGCTACCTCACCATTCCGGCGGGGATCCTCATTGATGCCGATAATCTCAAGGACTACACCGACGAAGAGATTGTCCTCATCACCACCGGCAGCCAGGGCGAGCCAATGAGCGCCCTGACCCGAATGAGCATCGGCAGCCATCGCAATATCAAGATCGGACCCAACGACTGCATCATCATTTCCGCCACCCCCATTCCCGGCAACGAAAAGAGTGTCGGCAAGGTGGTCAACGAGCTGATGAAGCTGGGCGCCGATGTTATTTACGAAAGAATGTACGATGTGCACGTTTCGGGGCACGCTTGTCAGAATGAGACTCGCCTTCTGCTTTCGCTGACTCAACCGAAGTTCTTTATGCCGATGCACGGCGAGTACAAGCATCTGATGAAAAACGCAGGGGTTGGCGCCAGTATGGGTATTCCGGAGGAAAACATCATCATCAGCGATATTGGCAAGGTGGTGCAAACCGACGGTGTAGATATGAAGATCACCGGCATGGTGCCCAGCGGTCGAGTGCTGGTAGACGGACTTGGCGTCGGTGATGTGGGCAGTGTTGTGCTGCGTGACCGCAAGCTGCTGGCTGACGATGGCTTGATCGTGGTGGTCTGCGCCATCAATGATGCTACCGGCGAGGTACTGGCAGGTCCCGATTTGGTTTCCCGCGGCTTTGTGTATGTGCGGGATAACGAGGACCTGATGGCAGACGCCACCGTGGTGGTGCGCAACTCGCTGGAAAAGTGCAAGTTGAACGGCTTCCGTGACTGGGCGACCATCAAGGGGCGCATTCGTGATGAGCTGGGCGATTTTATTTCCAGCCGTACCCGCCGCAAACCGGTCATCTTGCCAATTATACAGGAAGTATAATATCAAGGCTCTCTCCGCAATGCAAACGGAGAGGGCTTTTTGCTGTCCTGCGCTTTTTAACTTTGCAGGGTTTACGGTTTGTTCACACCGTGCCGCCGGTTTGTGGTATAATAATCTCATTGATGAGGGAAAGCCGCATGGGGAGCGGGGCTTGCGAGGCGCAGCCCCAGCCGCCGCAGGCGGCTGACGCAGGCAAAGCCTGCGTGTTTCGGCTTTGCCGAAACGGGCTGCGCCCGCCTCTCCGGTCTCCCGCTCAGGCGGGTTCTCCATGCAGCTTTCCACCCCAAGTCCCCCCTCGAAAGGAGTTGCCCATGAAGGAAAAGTGTTTTTCGCTTTTTGCCCTGTTGATTGCAATGATTTTGATGCTTTCCGCGTGCGCGGGCGATACGCCCGCACCTGCCCCCGCGCAGGAGGAAGAACCCGGAAATTCTCTGGAGGCGGTGCAAAAGCTGCTGACCCGTGATTATATTGTGGGCTATCTGTGGTACTGCGACGGTCTGCCGGAGAACGGTGAGCTGACCGAGGACGAATATCTGCCGGTGAGTACCGAAAGTGACTACAGCAGCCTTGCTGCGCTGGAAACCCTGCTGCGGGAGACCTACACCGAAGATAAAGCCGATGAGCTGCTGCAAAGTGAGGATACACTGGGGCGCCCCCGCTTTGTGGAACGGGACGGAAAGCTGTATAAGAGCAGCCGTCCGGTATTCAGCCGCTACTATTGGGATTATGATGCTGAAAGCGTAGCCATAACCGAAGAAACCGCTGAAACGCTGTCCTTTACCGTGACGATGGAAAACCTGCACACCGGTGAAATGCTGCCCCTGCAGCGACAGGCGGTAAGGACCGCAGGTGGTTGGCGGCTTACCGAGGTGGGGATTGCAGCAGCGGAGGCGGGACTGACCGCCCAAACTGCCGAGGAGACCCGTGCGGTTGCCGAGCGCTTTGTAAAGGCTTTGACCGAGAATGACACCGAGAGTATTGCAGCGTGTGCCGGCGAAGCGCCGGAGACCTACCAAAACTGGCGCGGCATGAGCATTCCCACAGCGGAGATCACAGAAACGCTGGAGGAATATGACGGCTGTGGGCGGTATAGAGTTCGCATGATAACTCAAAATGCCTTTGGCGTTTTTGCTGTCGGTGAGGAGGATTATCTGTTAGTGGTACAGGAGGAGCAGGGGCAGGAGATGCCGGTGGTCTGCTACTACGAGCCGATTGAGAAGATCGCCTATAATTACAGCGAGGAGCGAGACGACCCTGCCTGCGAAATGGCGCTGTTGTTCCTGCAGGCGGAGGGCGGTATGCGTTTTTCCGGCAGTTTCTGGCTGGACCGCGCCACTGCCACCGACTTTACCCTGACGATGCTGTATGCCGAGAATGAGG
>USBC01000003.1 GCA_900552845.1 uncultured Oscillospiraceae bacterium
CTCTGCAGGGTCATGCGCTCACGGATGACGCGCTCCATGCGGGAGAAGCCGATGCGGAACTGGTTCTGCAGCAGCTCGCCCACGCTGCGGATGCGGCGGTTGCCCAGATGGTCGATGTCATCGGTGGTGCCGATATCATAGCGCAGACCGCACATGTAGTTGATGGAGGCGTAAATATCAAACTTGCGGATATTCTTGGGGACCAGCTCATCGGCACGGCGGGCGATTTCGTCCGCCATCTCCTCACGGCTGAGGTCCATATCCAGAATTTCGCACAGAACCGGGAAGCGAACCTTTTCCCGAATTCCCATAGCCTTCAGCTCATCGGGGGTGTAGTCGGTAAAGTCGGACATTTCCACCATGCCGTTGGAGAAGATCTTCAGCTCCTCCACACCGTCGTCCTGCGCCATCTGCAGTCCGGCAGGGGTCAGTCCGGCGGGAGTAATCCAAACGGTATCCACGCCCTTGGCTTCCAGCATTTTGGCGTCCTCACGGCTCAGCAGGGCGCCGGCTTCCAGCAGAATCTCGCCGGTGCGGGGGTCGGCAACCGGGCGGGAAAGCACCTGACCGGCAATGCGGGGCACCAGGGAGAGCTTTTTGTTGTACTTGTAGCGACCGACGCGGGACAGGTCGTAGCGGCGGGGGTCAAATAGCAGCTGCGACAGGTGCTTGACGGCGGATTCCGGTGTAGGCGGCTCGCCGGGGCGCAGCTTGCGGTAAACCTCCAGCAGCGCCTCATCGCCCAGCATTTCGGCGTCCTTGCTTTCGGCGGTCTTGACGAGGTAGATATTGCGGCCGAACAGCTCATAGATCTCCTCGTCGGTGCCGCGCAGATCGGTCAGGGCATTGCCCACATCTTCGGTGATTTTTTCCACCGGAACATCGTCGCGCAGACGCAGCAGCGCACGGATAAAGGTGGTAATGGGCAGCTTGCGGTTTTTATCAATGCGGACGCTGAACACATCGGCTGAGTCGGTATCATACTCCAGCCAGGCGCCGCGGTTGGGGATCACGGTGGAATCAAACAGTTTTTTGCCGGCGGGGTCGTGGTGCATACCGTAGTAGACACCGGGGGAACGCACCAGCTGGGAGACAATGACGCGCTCGGCACCGTTGATGATGAAGGTACCGGCATC
This sequence comes from uncultured Oscillospiraceae bacterium, assembly GCA_900552845.1. Taxonomy (GTDB): domain Bacteria; phylum Bacillota; class Clostridia; order Oscillospirales; family Ruminococcaceae; genus Angelakisella. The sequence continues at coordinate 1,137 of USBC01000003.1, forward strand.
GGTCATCAGAGGAAAATCTCCCATGTAGATGTCGGATTCCTTGATCTCGCCGGTGACCTTGTTGAAGAGCCTTGCGCGCACACGCAGGGGGGCGGCGAAGTTTACATCGCGCTCCTTGCACTCCAAAAGGGGATACTTGGGTTTGTCGTCCAGCGTAAAATCAATGAAATCCAGCTGCAGATTGCCCTGATAGTCGGTGATCGAGGAGATATCCTTGAAAACAGCCTTGAGACCTTCATCAAGGAACCACTGATAGGAATTTTTCTGTACTTCGATGAGGTTCGGCATCTCTGCCACTTCATCGATGTGGGCAAAGCTCTGGCGGATATTTTTGCCCAGTTTTACGGGTTTGGTGTTTACCATCCGATGTTCCACTCCATTCCATCATTTTTTCGCCATCACTTGGACATCAATGACTGCATAAATATTTGTTGACTATGCACAGTATCACGAGAGTATTATCGTGACTTATGCACACTTGACAATACCGTTTAGTCATAAAAAGCCATTATGATACAGTATATTATTGTAGTCCCGAAACACGGCGATGTCAAGAAAAAAATCCAGAAAATTTGGTGAAATTTTCGTAACGGCATTTTACCCGCGTCCTGCCCGAATAAAGGAAACCGCCCCGGGCGCTGTCCCCGAAAAGGGACAGTACCCGAGGCGGACAGCCGCAGGAAAACGATCAGCGGTAGAAGGCGCGCATGGCGCGATAGGTCATATACACATCGGTCTTGGCAACGACCTCGAAGGGAGCGTGCATGGAAAGCACCGGAACGCCCAGATCGACGGTATCGATATTATGCTGGGAAACATACATGGCAACTGTGCCGCCGCCGCCCTGATCGACCTTGCCCAGCTCGCCGGTCTGCCAGCCGACCTTCTCGGCATCAAGGATCCGGCGGGCAAAGCTCATCATCTCGGCTGTGGCGTCATTGGTGCCGGCCTTGCCGCGGGCGCCGGTGTACTTGGTCACCACTACGCCGTAATTGATGTAGCTTGCATTGCGGCGTTCATGCACCTCGCCGTAAATGGGATCAAAGGCAGCGTTGACATCAGCGCTGAAGCAATGGCTGTTTGCCGCCACATGGCGCACCTTGCAGCCTGCCATATCCGCCAGATCCTCCATGAAATCCTTGAGGAAATAGGAGTTCATGCCGGTGGGGCCGTTGCTGCCGGTCTCCTCTTTATCCGCCAGAATGGTAACGGAGGTGTATTCGGGGGATTTTTCGTCGATCTCCGCCATGAGAATGGGATAAGCGCAAACGCGGTCATCGTGACCGTAGGCACCGATCATGGAACGATCCAGACCGAGATCGCTCGCCTTGAACGCCGGAACGGCGCACAGCTCGGCAGAGAGGAAGTCCTCCTCCACGATGCCGTACTTTTCAAACAGCAGCTTGGCAATGGCGATCTTGACCTTCTCGGAGCCGGTATCGTCCCGCAGGGCAGCGCTGCCGATGAGAATATTGAGTCTTTCGCCCTCGATGCCCTCTGCCAGCGACTTCTTCATCTGGTCAGCGGCAAGGTGAGGCAGCAGGTCGGTGACGCAGAAAACGGGATCGCCCGCCTCCTCGCCGATGGCAACGGACAGCGTAGAGCCGTCCTTACGGACGACCGTACCGTGCAGCGCCAGCGGAATGGCAGTCCACTGGTATTTCTTGATGCCGCCGTAATAGTGGGTCTTAAGGAAGCACTGCTCGCCCTCCTCGTAAAGGGGACGGGGCTTCAGATCAAGGCGGGGGCTATCAATATGCGCTACGCCGATGCGCACGCCCTCTGCTACGCTGCGACGACCGATGGTGGCGGCGATGAGCGCCTTTCCGCGGTTATTGAGGTAGACCTTATCCCCTGCCTTGTACTGCTTGGCGTGGTCAAAGGGGACATAACCCGCCTTTTCAAGCATGGCAATGGCAGTGACGACCGCCTCACGCTCGGTCTTGGCGGCATCAAGGAATGCCTTGTAGCCCTCACAGAAATCGTAAGCGGCTTTCAGCTCCTCCTCAGACATGGTCTCGGTGAGGTTCTTGGGGTTCATCAGCAGTTCCTCGCGGAGCTGCTCACCCTTGGTTTTTTCACTCATGGTTATTCTTCTCCTTTCGGGTTTTTGATGGTTTTATGGCTTTGTAGATTTATAGGCACAAAAAGCGGCGGCACCGCTCCACCTCTTTTTCGAGATGAGCAAGATCCGACGAATTTGTGATAACAAAGTGGGAGCGGGCAGTATAGTACTCGTCCTCGTGCTGGTTTTTCATGCGTGCCTCGGCAGCCTCGCGGGTAATGCCGTCCCGCGCCAATACCCGACGCAAGCGTTCCTCCCGCGGCGTCACCACACTGACGATAACATCACAGAGCTGATCGCCGCCGCTTTCGAAAAGTGTGGGGGCATCGAGGACGCAGGCACGCACGCGCGACGCGCGCGAGAGCTTTTCCATGCGATTTTCGCATTCGGCAAGGATCAGCGGGAAGGTAATGCTGACCAGACGCTGTAATTCCTCCGGATAGGAAAAAACAATAGCGGCAAGTGCGGGACGGTCGATGGTACCATCGGGACGCCGCACGCCGGGAAAGGCTTTGGCAATGGCGGCGGCTGCGGCGGGGCTGTTGTTGACCTCGTGAGCAATCGCATCGGCATCTAAGACCTCGACGCCGCCCCACTGACGCATGAGGGCGGTCACGGTAGATTTGCCGCTGCCGGTGGGGCCGGTAAGACCGATGCGCAGCATGGGAGCACCTCGCTTTTTTATAAAATGAAGATCGCCGGAAAAGGGACGCCCGCAGGGCAAACCGCCTTTGGCGGTTTCGGCGGCGAAGCCGCTGGCTCCGGCGCAGCCGGAGCGCCCTGCGGGCGGTTCGGGCTGAGCACAGAGTAGGATTAAAGCAAAACGACGCGGAACGCTGCGGCGCGCAGCAGGCGGTTATAAACGGCCAGGCCCATCTCCTCCGGTTCGGGGGCGTGGACATAGACCTCGGTTGCCTGCAGATTATCCAGCTGGCGGAGTACATCAAAGAGGTTTTGTGCCTGAGAGGCGTAATCGTAGGCGACGCCGTAGCTGATGGTAGGCGCCTCCAGCAAAGAGACGTCCTCATCGAAGCACATGGCATAGAAGCCGTCCTCCTCCCCCGTGCGCCGGAGCGTCTCGTAATACTCATTGACGCGGTCGGCATAATCCTGCCGGCTGCCGCACAGCAGCGTCAGGGTGGCGGCGGGTGCGTAGTGCTTGTACTTCATGCCGGGGCTGGGGGCGGCGGCATCTGACGGGAGCATATGTAGGACGGCATCGGCGATGGCGACATCGCCGCAAAAGCGCCGGATCTCCTCCGGTGTAACAGCGCCGGGGCGCAGTATCTGCGGGGTACCGTCCGGCAGGAAGGAAACGACGGTGGATTCCACGCCAACGGTGCAGTCCTCGCTTTCCACAATGGCATCGACCGAGTCCCAAAGATCATCGACGCAATGGCGGAAGGTGGTGGGGCTGGGGCTGCCGCTGCGATTGGCGCTGGGGGCGGCAAGTGGCACGCCCGCCGCACGGATAATGGCACGGGCAATGGGATTGCCCGGCATACGGACGGCGACGGTGGAAAGCCCGCCGGTGGTGGTAAGGGGAACCTTTTCCGAACGGGGCAGCACCATGGTAAGGGGACCCGGCCAGAAATGCTCCGCCAGAATTCCGGCGGCAGGCGGTACCTGTGTGACCAGCTCCGCCAAAGCATCAAATTCCGCGATGTGGACGATCATGGGGTTATCGCTGGGTCTGCCCTTGGCGGCGTAGACCGCCCTGACCGCCGTTTCGTCAAAGGCATTGGCGGCAAGCCCGTACACCGTCTCGGTAGGAATGGCGACCAGTCCGCCGTGCCGCAGGATATCGCCGGCACGCAGGACTCCATCGGCGTCCCCGTCAGGGTCGTATATTCGGATCAGTTCTGTCTTTATCATGGCTTGGGTTACTCCCTGTTTTGCATTTTTTCCGCCTGCTCGTGCGCTAAAAGCGGCTCAATGAGCAGGTCAAGGTCGCCGTTCATTACGGCATCCAAACGGTAGAGCGTCAGCTCGATGCGATGGTCGCTGACACGGTTCTGGGGGAAATTATAGGTGCGGATCCGCCCGCTGCGGTCACCGGAGCCGACCTGTCGGCGGCGGTCTGCGGCAATCTCCTCGGTCTGTGCCTGCTCCGCCTGTGCCAAAAGGCGGCTGCGCAGGATCTTGAGGGCACGATCTTTATTCTTGTACTGACTGCGCTCGTCCTGACACTCCACCACCACACCGGTGGGAAGATGGGTAATGCGAATAGCGGATTCGGTCTTATTGATATGCTGACCACCCGCGCCGCTGGAGCGGAAGGTATCTATTTTTAAGTCTTTTGGATCGATGTGGAGCTCCACCTCGTCTGCCTCCGGCAGGACAGCAACGGTAACGGCGGAGGTTTGTATTTTACCCTGACTGTCGGTGACAGGGACGCGCTGGACGCGGTGAATTCCGCTTTCAAACTTTAAGCGGGAAAATACCTTTTCCCCCTCCACCGAGAAAACGATCTCCCGATAGCCGCCCAATTCGGTTTCGTTCGCATTCATCAGTTCGGTCTGCCAGCCGCGGGCGGTGGCATACAGATTGTACATGCGATAAAGATCCGCCGCAAAAAGCGCTGCCTCCTCCCCGCCGGTGCCGGCGCGCAGCTCCATGATAACGCTGCGGTCATCGCGGGGGTCGTGCGGCAGCAGCATCAGCCGCGCCTGTTCGGTCAGGCGGGCGATCTCCTGCTCCGCCTCTGTCTTCTGCTCCGCCGCCATTGCCGAAAGCTCGGCGTCGCGGGAATAAAGCAGCTCCTTTGCCTCCGCCAGCGCTTCCTCGGCGGCAGCAAGAGCGAGATATTGCTGTGAAAGCGGCTCCAGCTCCTTATACTCCTTCATCAGTGCCCGATAGCGGCTCATATCTGTGGCGGCATCGGGCTGGGAAAGCTGGGCGGAAAGCTCATCGTAGCGGCGGTGTGCCGCCGAAAGTCCCTCAAGCATCTCAAAAACTCCTTACACAAAATCAGTCTGTATAAAGGAAAAGTCCGCTACTCCTCCGGACGGGTGAGCTTTTTGATATGGCGCTCCGCCTTGACGCGGGGAATCATGACCTCTCTGCCGCAGGTACGGCAGACAAGCTTAAAATCCATGCCGCTGCGGGTCACGGTGAATTCATCGCCGCCGCAGGGGTGCTTTTTTTTCATTTGCAGAATATCGCCGACGCGGACGTCCATGGGTCTTCCTCCTTTGTCTTGACGAATGATTTTATATTATATCACGCAGGGCATGCTTTTGCAATGAGGCAGGCAGGATCTTTGACAAAAGCTCTCAGCCCCGGAGAACTGACCTTCTGCATCGGCATAGCGCCGCCGAAGTGTGAATATAGATAAAGCAACAGGCAAAACAGGAGGGTAAAGCATGGGATATTATGTGCCGGAGGGGCAGCTGCTGGAGACGGAGGAAAACCGGTATTACCTGCAAAACGAGGAAACGCTGAAAAGTGCCATGCGCATCGGGCAGATTCTGGAGGGGCGGGCGCTGCTGTGCGATTATAACCATAATTTAATTGTGGATATGGGCTGCTGCCGCGGGGTGATCCCCCGTGAGGAGGGTGCGCTGGGCATCAAGGAGCAAACGGTACGGGATATTGCCATTATTTCACGCGTCAACAAGCCGGTGTGCTTCCTCATTACGGCGATGGAATATGATGAGAACGGCACGGTGCGCCCGGTTCTTTCCCGTCGGGCGGCGCAGCAGCGCTGCCGCAGTGAGTACATAGAACAGCTGACGGTCGGAGAGATCATTCCCGCAAGGGTGACACATCTGGAAAACTTCGGGTGCTTTGTGGATATCGGGTGCGGTCTGCCTTCTCTCATCAGCATCGACCAGATCTCGGTCTCCCGCATCAGCCACCCGCATGACCGCTTTGCCGTAGGGGAGCACATCTATGCGGTGGTAAAGGCGGTGGAACCGGAGGGGCGGGTGCAGCTTTCACACAAGGAGCTTTTGGGGACATGGGCGCAGAACGCCGAGCTGTTCCTGCCCGGCGAAACGGTGGCGGGGATCATTCGCAGTGTGGAGGACTACGGCGTATTTGTGGAGCTGACGCCGAACTTAGCCGGACTGGCGGAGCCATGCGAGGGGGTGCGAGCCGGTCAGCACGCCGGCGTGTATATCAAGAGCATTCTGCCGGAAAAGATGAAGATCAAGCTGATCATCGTAGACGCCTTTGATGCGCCCTATTCCCCGCAGCCGGTGCAGTATTTTCTCACCGAGGGGGTGCTGAGGCGCTGGCGGTACTCTCCGCCGGAGTGTGAACGAGTGGTAGAAACGGTGTTTGCCCCTTGAGCGGGTAAGAGAACAGTCCCTGCTGCAGCAGGGACTGAGGCTTTTTATTCAGGGGTAACGCCAATGCGGGCGCTGCCGGAAATCAGGTAGTAGGTAGCACCCGCCTCCAGCTTATCGCTGATTAAAGTAACATGCCCCACCGAGGTCTCCGGCGTGAAGGTCAAAAGCGGTTCGCTCTCTCCTGCCGCCGTAACGGTAAGGGGGCGCCCGCCGGTGAGCCACAGCTCCACGCCGATGCGGGGCAGCCCGGTATAAACCTCGGCGTTCTGCTGCAGATAGCCCGCAGCAAGCAGCGTACCGCCGCTGACCCGTGCCGCAGTGCAGCGCAGAGGCGTCTGCTCCCGACCGGAGCCGAGCAGCATGGTACCGCCCGACTGGAACAGTGAGCCGGCGATCTCGGCGGCATTGCCGCCGCAGCGCAGCGAAAGCAGCCCGTTGGTGACGGTCAAACGACGGACATCGGGGGCGGAAACCGATTCCTCTGTTTCTGCGTCATCGGAAAGGACAAGCCCCTGCTCGACAGCGGATATCGAAAGGCTGCCGCCGCTGACGGTCATATCCCCTGCCGTGATCCCACGGCGGGCGGTAAGCACGGTGACATTGCCCGCAGAAAGGGTGAGCTTTCCCTGCGCCGCAAATGCGGTATCGCCGCCGGAAACGGTAACGGTACTGCCGGAGAGCAACAGCATTCCATCGGAATGAACGGCAGCATCGCTGCAATCCAGCGTAAGCGCACCGCCGGACAGATTGACGGTTTTGCCGGAGGTGAGACCGTGCGCGCCGGCAGCAACCGGCACCTCCCGTTCGGGGGATCCGGCTTCCTCATCCTGCTGCGGGGTCTGCTGCGGCAAGCCGCCCCACGCGCCCCAGTTTTCGCTGCCCTCGCCGTAGCTGCGGTTTTCGCTGCCGCCGCCGCTGACTGCAAGGGTCTCTCCGCCGGTGACGGACAGGACGCCCGACGCTGCAGCACCGTTGCCGCCGGTAAACAGCGTCACCACTCCGCCGGAGATGGTCAGCTCACCCGAACCGGTTTTCTTTCCGGAAGCGGAAAGACCCGTATCGCCGCAGGTAGCGGAAAGCCGTCCGCCGCTGACTGTCAGGCTTTTCTCTCCGATGAACCCGTTCCGCCATGCGGTGACGGTAACATTTCCTCCCGCCATGCAAAGAGTCCCTCGGCTGCAAACGGCGTCATTGTGCGCCGCCTGCACCGAAAGGCTGCCCTCGCCGGTAATGAGTAGATCGCCGCCCGTGCTGACGACTGCCTCCTGTCCTGCGGCAGCGGTTGTATAAAGATAGGTTCTGCCATCGGTGATGGTATTTTCGGTACCGTCCTCCAGCACCAGCACCACGGTACCCGTGCCTTTGGAAAGAATGACGGGGCCGTGCTCAAAGTGCATATTCACGCCGCGCAGCACCAACCGCACCGTTTCTCCGGCGGGAGCGTCCAGCACAAGCTGGGCGTCCTCCAGTGTGCCGCTGAGCAGATAGGTGCCGCCCTGCGACAGCACCACGCGGGAGGAGGAGGCAGCAGCCGACGGCGCATTGCTGATGACGGAGTCCATATTAAACTGCAGAATATAATAAGGCTCCTGCTGCCACCGGGAATGGTCTGCAGCCAAGGGCTCCGCCATGGATTCCTGCCGCATGGGCTCCTGTGCGGGTTCGCCGCAGCCTGCCAGCAGCAAAAGCAGGAGCAGCAGCGGGATCAAACAGCGTTTCATCGGGGCGTCCTCCCTTCTCTACGGGGTCTTTTTTATTCTGACCATATCATACCGCAAAATAAGGCGGAGTGCAAATCTCTTTGCATTTGTTTGCAAAAGAGAATTTGCACCGAAAAAAAGAAAACCGCCGGCAGGCGTCCGGGCAGGACGCAAAACGGCGGAGATGGGGCGCACCGCAGCGGCGAAGCGCCCGATCCTTTTTACTGCAGGGCTGCCAGATACATACGGCGAGTATCGGCAAGGGCGGCAGTGACCTCCTGCTGCTGACCCTCTGAAAGGGCACAGCGGAGCAGAAAGCCGGAAATGCAGCCCTCTCCGACCATGGAAAGGTATTCCGGCTCCGGCATACGGGGGGCAAGGCCCTCCTGCACGGCAGCAGAGGTCAGAGCGGACATGATCTCGCGGATCATGCGGCGGGTATCTGCACGCTCCTGCGGACCGCCGCAGATATCATGGAGCGCCGCCTGCGGAATCCCTATCGAAGGCACCTGCGAAAAAAACACTGAGCTGCACTCCAGGAGCTGGCGTGCCGTCACCTCGATGACCTGCCAGCGTGCCTCAAAGCCCTCGGCGCCGGAAATGGCGGCGAAAAGCTCGCCGAAGCCCTGCGCACGGCTGTACTGCATGGCATCACGCAATAGTTCTTCCCGTGAGGGAAAGTATTCATATACCGTGCCCTTTCCGATTCCGGCAGCTTCGGCGATCTCGGAGACCTTCAAATCGCCCAGCGGGCGTCCCTGCCGCAGCAGTCCCAGCACCGCACGAAACACTGCCGCTTTTTTCTCCGGCAAGCTCATACTTCTTCTACCTCCTCGATAACGATCTTCTTGGGGTCTTTCTTCAGGAAAATATCATAAATGGCGGGAACGATGAACAGGGTAAGCAGGGTGGCGTAGGTCAAGCCGCCGATGGTAACGATGGCAAGCGGCTGCAGCATATCGCCGCCGGCGCCCAGCCCCAGCGCCATGGTGATCAAGCCGAAAACGGTGGTCATTGCAGTCATCAAAATGGGACGGATCCGGTCGCGTCCGGTCTGTATCAGCGCCTCGGTGCGCGCCATGCCCTCCTGCCGGAGCCGGTTGGCGTAATCCACAAACACAATACCGTTATTGACAACAACGCCGGCGAGCATCAAAAAGCCCAGCATGGCAATGACCGAAAGCTCCTTGCCGGTGATCCACAGCCCCAGTAGACCGCCGGTAAATGCCAACGGAATCGTAAACAGCACAATGAACGGCGAAAGCAGCGACTGGAACTGTGCAACCATAATCAGATAAATGAATGCAACGGCAAGCACAATCATCAGCGTAAGGTCGCTCATGGTGGAGGTGATCATTTCGTTTTCACCCTCAATGATATAGGAGCAGCCCTCCGGCATCTCGTAATCTGCCAGCAGCTTTTCCACCTCGCGGCTGACCAGTCCGATATTATAGCCATCGGCGATCTGAGCGGAAACGGTAACGGTGCGCGCCTGATTTTCCCGCCTGATGGAGGCAGCAGAGGCGGCTTCGGTAACTGTGGCGATCTCGGAAAGGCGCACCTCGCAGTCCTCCTGATCCTTTGTGCCGGTGATCCGCAGCTCCTCCAGCGTTTCCCGCGTGGTGATCCCGCTTTGATCCGGCACGACCACTACGGGCAGATCGTTATTCTCCACGGTGATGTAGGTGGCAGTAGTTTGGGAAAGAACCGCAGCGGCAACCTGCTGGTACACCTGCGCCACCGTCAGGTTATACCGGACGGCCTTTGCCTTATCCACAACGATGCGCACCTCGGTGCTGCTCTCCTCCTGCCCGTCGCTGACCGAGGCGATCCCCTCCACGGTGGAGAGGGCTTCGGCAAGTCCGGAGGCGGCGGCGCGCAGCGTATCCATGTCGTCGCCTGTCACAGAAAGCTGTATCCCGCTGCCGGTCATCATGCTCATATCCATGGTGGAGCCGTTGGCGGTAACGGTGCAGTCCAAGCCGGCGCAGACCGCCTCGATCTCCTTTGCGATTTCCTGACTGGTGGCACTGCGGTCATCACCCAGCAGCACATAGACGGAAAGGCTGCTGCCCATGCTCATCATGCTCTGTCCTTCCATGGCGCCGACGGTATCCACGCCCTTTACGGTGAGGATCCGCTCAATCACGGTATCGCACATTTCCCTGCTGTCGCTTTGGGTGGCGTCCTCCGGCATTTCGATGGAGACCGAGACCTGAGGGCTGTCCATTTCCGGCATAAAGGCGGTGCCCATGCTGACCGCCAGCAGCGCGCTGGCAACAAGCAGCGCCACCGCTCCCAGCAGAACGGGGGCTTTGTGCCGCAGTACCTTGCCCAGCAGCTTTTCATAGCCGCCGATCATGCGGTCGATCAGACGATTCCGTTTTTCTCCGGCAGCATCACGGGTGAGGATCTTGCCCGAAAGGGCAGGCACCAACGTAAGGGCGACCAGCAGGCTGGCGCCCAGCGAGTAAGCGATGGTAAGCCCCATATCCGCGAAGATCTGGCGGGTAAGACCGCTGGTAAACAGAATGGGGGCGAACACGCAAACGGTGGTAAGGGTGGAGGCGGTGATGGCGCCGGCGATCTGGCGGCAGCCGTGTACTGCTGCAGTAGCGGCATTGTAGCCGAGCTGGCGCAGACGGTAGATATTCTCAATGGCGACGATGCTGTTATCCACCAGCATACCGACGCCCAGAGCCAAGCCGGACAAAGAGATGATATTAAGGGTGACGCCGGTGAAGTACATGAGCACCACCGCCAAAAGCAGACTGACGGGAATGCTGAGCGCCACAATGACAGTCGGGCGGAAATCCCGCAGGAACAGCATAAGCACCGCCACTGCCAGCAGCGCGCCGAACAGCAGGTTTTCCAGCACCGAGCTGATGACAAGGTCGATGTACTGACCCTGATCGCTGAGGGCGGTAAGATGCAGACCATCGTATTTTTCCTCCAGCTTTTCCATAGCAGCGTACAGGTTTTCGCACGCGCCGGAGGTGGAGGCAACAGAGGATTTCTGCACCGTGAGCAGCACGCCATCATTGCCGTTTATCTTGGCATAAAGCTCCTCGGCATTATCGGCAAGGCGCACCTCGGCAATATCCGAAAGGTGCACGGCGCCGATCTCCCCGACAGAATAGTCGAAAAGCACCCAGCTTTGCAGCTCCTGCAAATCGGCAAACCGATTGCCGACCTTAAGGGCAAGCTGCCCTTCACCGCTTTGAATATAACCGGCCGGCATGGAGAAATTCTGTGCCATCAATAGCTGGGAAATGGTAGATTGGGTCAAAATACCGTCCAGTCCGGCAGCCTTGTAGGCAGCGTCCCGCTGCTGACGGAATTGCTCCTCGGCGCTGTCCAGCGCCTGTTCCGCCTGCTGCAATTGCAGCGTGGCAAGGATCAGCTGCTGAGAAAGCTCCATTTTTCCGGTTTCCAGCTCGCCCAGCGCGCTGTTAAGCTGTGTCAGCGCCTTGGCAAGCTCCTTTTGGCTGTCCTCGGCGGTCGCCAGCTCCTTTTTCAGCTCCGGAATTCTCGGCTCCAGCGCATTGATGGCGTTTTCCAAGCCCGTCTTGCCGCCATAGCCGTCCTGTATCTCATCATGCAGCTCGATCCACTGCTTTCCCTCGGTCTCTCCCAGCAGCGCAATGATCTCTGCGGTGTTTTCCTCCAGCTCGGCAGCCGCCTGCTCCGCGTTTTTCTTGGCATCGGTCAGCGTCTGCTCCGCCTGCTCCCATGCCGTCAGCCGTCCCTGTACCTCCGTCACCTGCTGCACCGCAGTCTCCAGCTCCGCGGCTGCCGCAGCGGTCGGTTCATCATGCTGCACGATATAAGCCGTCTGCTGCGCCTTTACCGATTCCAAATCGCTGCGGGCGGCGGCAAGCTCGGCTTCCTTTGCGGTGATCTGCGCCTGCAGAACAAGGCGTTCCGCCTCGTCGTCGGCTGCGTCCAGCCTGCCTCTCAAATCGGCAAGCTCCTGCTCTATGGCATCAATTTTTCCTTGTTTTTCGGTCTGCTGTGCCAAAAGCGCCTGCCAGCCGGCATCGTCCTTCAGGCGCTCCGGCGCCGCTGCTGCTGCCTCATCGTATGCCTTTTGGGCGGCGTCACGGGCGTCCTTTGCATTTTGCAGATCCTGTTCGATCGCTGCCTTGCTCCCCAGCTTTTTCAGGGCAGCCTCCGCCTGCGTTACGGCATTCTGCGCAGTACGCAGCGTTGTGCGCAGCGTCTCCCGCCGGCTTTGCAGCCGCAGCAGACGGGCGTACTCCAAGGTGGAAAGCGATTCCTTTGCCGACTGCTCCTGCTCGGTACAGCGATCCCGCAGAGAAACCATCTGCTCGTACTGCTCCAAGGTCTTTTTCAGCACGGCTACCTCGGCGGAGGTCACGCTGGAGCCGATGCTGGTCTGATCCCGGACACTTTCCAGCTGCAGGACGGCGGAGACCAACTGGGAATAGGCGGTACCGCTTTGCTCCTCTAGCTTCTTTTTTCCCTCCTCGACCTGCTTGCGGGAGGTTTTAAGCTGCTTTTCGACTTCGGCAAGGGAGCTGTCGACCGCCTCCAGCACCCTTGCATTCAGGGCGTCGATCCGGGATTGATCCAATTCCACCCGAATCTGGCTTTCTACCAGACCGCTGCCGGAAACGGACGCGACGCCGTCTACCCGCTCCAGTGCCGGAATCACGGTGGAGGAGGTAAACTGAGAAAGCTCCTCCCGCGCCATATCATCGCTATCCACCGCCAGCACCATGATGGGCAGCATGTCGGGGTTGATCTTCATCAGAACCGGACTGCCGGCGCCATCGGGCAGGCTGCCGCTGATCTGATCGAGGCTGGCGTTCATCTCGATCATGGCGGAATCCATGCCGGTGCCTTCCTCGAACTCCAGCACCACGATGCTGACATTCTCCTGCGAAACGCTGGTAATGTTTTTAACCCCGCTGGTGGTTGCCAGCGCCTCCTCCAGTGTTTTGGTCACGCTTTGCTCCACCTGCTCCGGACTGGCGCCGATGTAGGTGGTGTAGGCGATCGCATAGGGCAGATCCATATTCGGCAAAAGGTCGGTGGTCATATTGATAAACGACATGACGCCGAGAATGAGCACCAGCACGACCGCCACAAATATGGTCATGGGCTTTTTAACACTGAGGCGTGAAAGCATAGGGTGATTTCTCCATTTCCGAAGGCAGAATAGACAGCTAACAAGGTCGACCGACCGGTCGGTCGGAAGTTTCTGTCCCTATTTTACCGTTTTTCCGGCAGAACGCAATAGGGAAAGTGTTAACTTTCCGTGAAAGATGTAGCGTCCCGCGGGGAAAATATGTTATACTGTCTGTGAATAAGCGGGAACGATGCATCAAACCGCACCGCGACCCCGCGGGGGGAGCCGATGGCTCCCGCACAGGCGCCCCGCAGGGGCGCCTGCTCCGGCTCTGCCGGAGGGCGGGGTCGCCGGTGCCGCCCGTGCCATGAAGGAGGGTAAAAGATATGTATCACATTCTGGTGGTAGACGATGAAGCCAAGATTCGGGAGATTATCAAAAAATATGCGGTATTCGAGGGCTATCGGGTCAGCGAAGCCGCCAACGGCATGGAGGCGATAGACCTGTGCCGCACCGAATCGTTCGATCTGATCATCATGGACGTGATGATGCCGGAGCTGGACGGCTTTTCCGCCTGCCGCGAGATCCGTAAGTACAGCCATACCCCCATTATCATGCTTTCGGCGCGCGGCGAGGAATATGACCGGATCCACGGCTTCGAGCTGGGAATTGACGATTATGTAGTAAAGCCCTTTTCCCCCAAGGAGCTGATGATGCGGGTCGCCGCCATCATCAAGCGCAGCGGCGGTGAAGAAAACAACCGCTTTGTCTTTGAGGGACTGACGGTGGATTTTACCGCGCGGCTGGTTTTCATTGACGAGCAGCGCATTGAGATGTCCCCCAAGGAATACGATCTGTTTTTCTACATGGTGCGCAACCGCGGCGTGGCGTTGACCCGCGAACGGCTGATCCATGACGTATGGGGCTATGATTTTTACGGCGACGACCGCACCCTGGATACCCACATCAAGCTGCTGCGCAAAAGCCTGGGCAGATACAGCCGGTGTATCATCACGCTAAGAGGAGTTGGATACCGCTTTGAAACCGTGGCAGAACCGGAGCAAGCGGAGGAGTGAGCCGGAAAACGGGCAGTCCTCCCCCGCCCCGCAAACCAGACAGAGCTTTTTTTCCCACCTCGGCATTCGCTGGAGACTGGTGGGCAGCTTTGCTATGTTTGTGGCGCTTTTGCTGATGCTGCTGTGGCTTTTGCAGATCGTGTTTCTGGAAAGCTTCTATAAGACCATTAAAACCAACTCTATCAAAAGCACCGCGCAGGAGATTGCCGCCAGCATCAACGATGAGAACTTTTTCACTGAGGTAAATCGCCTGACCCGTCAGGACATGATCTGCGTGCATATTGTACGCGCAGACGGCACGCCGATGCTGACCTCCGGCAACCAGCCCTCCTGCATTCTGCACATGCTGCTCACCGATCAGGTGGCGCTTCTGTTCCGGCAGGCGGAGGAGGGCGGCGGCACTGTGCTGGAAAACTATCAGCTATTTGAGCTTTCGCCTGCCATGCAGGGCAAGGCCTCTGCGCTGAATGCCTCCACCGAGCAGCTTTTATACGGCATACTGACCACCCGCGGCGAGGGAGAAAACGCCGAGCCTGTGATGGTCATGGTGGACGCGACCATTACGCCCATCAATACCACGGTAGAAACGCTGCGGGCACAGCTTGTCATCATCACCCTTATCATGACCGCATTTTCGGTGCTGCTGGTGCTGCTGCTTTCCTCCATGATTTCCCGCCCCATCACCCGTATTACCGATAGCGCCAAGCAGCTTGCTACCGGCGACTACACCACACGCTTTACCGGCGGCACTTACCGCGAGGTCACCGAGCTTGCCGATACGCTGAACTATGCCAGCCGTGAGCTGAGCAAGGTGGAGCGGCTGCGGCAGGAGTTCATCGCCAATGTAAGCCACGATCTGCGCACACCGCTGACCATGATCAGCGGCTATGCCGAGGTCATGCGGGATCTGCCGGGCGAAAACACGCCGGAAAATGTGCAGATCATCATCGACGAGGCGCACCGCCTTACCGATCTGGTCAATGATCTTCTGGATCTTTCCCGTCTGCAGTCCGGCACCCAGCAGCCGCAGCCGGAGCCGCTGAACCTCACCAAGCTGATCCGCGGCATTATGGGGCGGTATGCCAAGCTGGTGCTGCATGACGGCTATTCGATCACGCTGGAGGCGGAGCAGGACGCCATGGTGATGGCAGACCGGCTGCGCATGACGCAGGTACTGTACAATCTCATCAATAACGCGATCAACTATGCGGGCAGCGACCGTGCCGTACTGGTGCGGCAGACGCTGTCGGACGTCGCAGTGCGGGTAGAGGTCATCGACCACGGCGAGGGGATCCCTGCTGAAAGCCTGCCCTATGTGTGGGACCGCTACTATAAGGTTGATAAGAATCACCGGCGTTCCGCCGTAGGCGCCGGGCTGGGACTTTCCATTGTCAAGGGAGTTCTGGAGGCCCACGGCGCTGAGTACGGCGTGGAAAGCACGGTGGGCAAGGGCAGCGATTTCTGGTTCCGCCTGCCGCTGCTGCCGCCCGAAGCCGCTTTAGGCGCCGAAAGTGAAGAAAATCACTCGGATTTTTCCTGATTTCTTCACACAGCCATCACATTCGCCGTATATGATAAGGGTGTGGAATAAAAAAGGGCAAAAAGCCCGAACCGAAGGTTTTCTTTCTCCTCCTTATCTTCATTCTTCTTATATTTTCGTTTTGTCCTCATTTTCTTTTTCCTTCGGTTCATTCCCTCATATCCTGCGCCGGCTGCAAACGGTGGCAGGAACCAGTTTTACCAGAAGCTCCCGCACTTCGAACGGTGCGGGAGCTTTTCCGTTTCCCTGCTGCTTTTTTTAAGATTTTATGAATAAAGCGGCGGCTGCATTGACGGGGACGGGGGAAAATGGTATGCTGACTGTACTATTACCAATAGTACGGTTTGTATGGCAAAAAAACTTGCATTTTCTGTTTTTTGATGCAATAAAATCCTGCAAACCGCACACTTATTATAAGTAAGTTATCATTCGGTGCGGCAGGAACGCTGCCGCAAAAAAGAAATGATGCTTTACCCGGCGGATTTCTGTGCATATGCTCCACGCCGCCGGGCAGCAAAAGCGCATAATGAGAGGAGGAATTGCTGTGCAGTATATGGTGGAGACCAAAAATCTCCGCAAAGTGTACCGTACCGGCGATGAAAAGGTTGTCGCGCTGGATAACATCGACCTCACCATCGAGCAGGGACAGGTGTGCTGTATTTTGGGTACCTCCGGCAGTGGTAAATCCACTCTGCTGAACCAGCTTGCAGGCTTGGAAAAACCCACACGCGGCACAGTCAGGATCAAGGGAGAGCTGATCTCCAAAATGAGCGAAAAGCAGCTTGCGCTGTTCCGGCAGAAGCACATCGGCTTTGTGTTTCAGTCCTACAACCTCATTCAGGGCATGACCGCTGTGGAAAATGTCGCCATGCCGCTGATGTTCCGGCGGGTGCCGCGTAAAAAGCGCGAGGCTGCCGCCAGAGAAATGCTGCAGCAGGTAGGACTGGGCGAACGCATGGATCACCGCCCCAATGAGATGAGCGGCGGTCAGCAGCAGCGCGTGGGTATTGCCCGTGCCTTTGTTACCGATCCCGAGGTGGTATTCGCCGATGAGCCGACCGGCAACCTGGATACCAAGACCACCAAAGAGGTCATGGAGATGTTCCTGCGATTTGCCCGGGAAAAGGGCACGACCATCATTCTGGTCACGCATGACCGCAGCCTGGCGGAATACTGTGACCGCATCGTGACCATCTCCGACGGACGCATCATTTCCAATGAAGACCACCGCCACGAGAAGGCGGTTGAAAAATCCGCCGCTCCCGCCGAGGAGCTGCCGGAGACCCTGCATTTTACCGATCATACACTGGGAGGAGTAACACCGTGAAGAAGTTGAGTAAGATCCTGACATTTATTTTGGCGCTGGCAATGGCGCTGAGCACCGTGGCAATGGCGGAGGTCGTCACGCCCCCTGCCAATGTCCCCCCCGCAAATTCTGATACATACACCATTACGGCGGGAGCCTTTGCCAATGGCACCATGACCCTGAAGTACGGCAGCAACCAAACGCCCCTAACCTCCGGCTCCTCCGTTACGATTGCGAAGAATACCGAAGTCACTGTGGAGCTGGAACCCAACGGCGGCTATGAAGCGGTAAAAATCATCTGCACGACCGGCGATGGTGAAACCGCACTGGCAGACGGCGGTAAATTCACCGTGACCGGCGATACCACCCTCACTCCCGTATTTTCCGCCAAGAGCACCGTGGGCAAGCCTACTGAAGTAAGCTATCGACTGGACGCAATCTGCAACAGCAGCTACAACTGGCAGCGGTATCATCAGCAGGGGCTGAATAAATTCACCAAATACCCCGGCGACCCCGCCAACAATGTGACCTCCAGCTCCGAAATTGTGGCAGGCGACTACGTTGACATGACCCTGTATATCAAGGATAAGGACTTTGTCGCCTTTGCTTCTCAGCCCGGCTATGACAGCAGCAAGTTCTCAGTCTCCACCCCCGGCGACAGCAGCTTCCTTGCCGGCAACTTCGGCTCCTACAGCAACGCGCCCAAGCCGGGCGCCGATATCGGCATTTGGGAAGAAAACGGCAGTCCCGTCGGCATGACCATTGCACTGACCGGCGTTTACTATGTGGGCGGCAGCGATAATACCGTCAAGCTCATTGTGACGCAGGGCAACTACAATGCCATTATCACCTGCAAGGTGGATAATGCCACCATCACCCCCGAAAAGCCCGACCATGATAACAACGAAACGACCGCCGCACAGCCCTATGTCATCATCAGCAGCTACAGCTACGGCGGCAGCGATCTGGTAGCCGGCGAGACCCGCAACATCACCATGACCTTCCGCAACACCAGCAAGACCATGTCGGTGGAAAACATGATGGTGACCATGACCCTGCCCGACGCCATGATGCTGACCAGCTCCTCCAACTCTTTCTACATCGAGTCGCTGGAGGCCGAGGGCAACATCACCAAGACCGTGAATGTGACAGTGAAGCCCACAGCGGCGGCACAGTCTCACTCCATGACGGTAGACTTCACCTACGACTATCTGGATAACGGCGTGCGCCGCAATGCCAAGACCACCGAGACCATCAGCATGCCGGTGCTGCAGGTAGACCGCTTTACCGTGACCGGCATTGACCTGCCCCAGCAGATTTTCATAGGCGAAGAAAATAACCTTTCGGTCAATTTTGTCAACAAGAGCCGCACCGATATCTACAACCTTTCCGCCAAGCTGAACTGCGAGGGGCTTTCCAATAACGGCGAGGAGCAGTATCTGGGCAATCTGGCCTCCGGCACCACCTCCAGCGCCGATTTCTACATCACCGGGAATGAAAAGGGCGAGCTGGTGGGCGAGGTCATCATCACCTATGAGGATACCAACATGAACCAGCGCACCGTTTCGGTGCCCTTTACCACGCAGGTGACCAGCTACGAGGACGTATTTGGTCCCAGCAATCCCAGCGTTGACCCCGGTATGGATCCCGGCATGGACCCCGGCATGGAGCAGCCTGCGGGCTTCCCGTGGTTCTGGGTCATCGGCGGTGTGGTGGTAGTGGCTGCCGGCGTATTTGTGTACCTGAAGCTGCGTAAAAATAAAAAGGAGAGCGTAGAAGAAGATGAGGATATCTGACCTTCTGAGCGTCTGCCTGCGAAACCTGACCCGCCGCCGGGTGCGTACCGCCCTGACCGTTATCGGCGTTGTCATCGGCGTGTGCGCCATCATACTGATGGTCTCACTCGGCATCGGCGCGCGGGAATCCATGATGCAGATGCTGCAAGAGTGGGGCGATCTTACCATCATCAATGTCTACAATTACGGCGGAGGCGAGACCAAGCTGGACGATAAAGCCCTCTCCAAAATACAGGCGATAGATAATGTGCAGATCGCTACCCCGTTTTACAGCAGCCGGGTCAGCTTCCGGCTGAAATCCCGCAACGGGCGCTATGCGGCCTATACCAATATCATCGGCATCTACCCCGATGCCTTTGAAGCGTTGGGCTATAAATTGAGCGACGGCACCTCCTTTGCGGACAGCAAAAAGGATTACAGCATGGTGGCGGGCGCCAATGTGGCGTATTCCTTCCGGGATACCAAGAAAAAGCGCAATAACTATGTGGATCGGTACCAGACCGACGCCATGGGCAACCCCAAAAAGCCCTTTGTGAATATGATGAAGGATAAGCTGGTCTTGTACAGCGAAAGCTATGACAACAACGGCAACCTGAAAAAGGGCTTGGAGGTCACCCCCAACGTGATCGGCGTAATGGTGGAGGACTGGAACAAGGGTTGGGAGACCAGTGAGTGCCTCCTGATGGACATCAACCAGCTGAAGGCGCTGGAGCAGAAATACTACAAGATCAGCGGTGAAAAGGCTCCAGACACCACCAACTATGATGAGGTACGGGTCAAGTGCGTAGACGCTGCCTCGGTTGCCGCAGTGCAGCAGTCCATCACCGATATGGGCTTCCAGTGCTCCTCGATGGAGGACACCCGTAAGATGTTTGACGAACAGCTCACCATGATCCAGACGATGCTGGGCGGTCTGGCGGCTATCTCTCTGTTTGTCGCTGCCATCGGCATCGCCAACACCATGGTCATGTCCATCTACGAGCGCACCAAGGAGATCGGCGTGATGAAGGTACTGGGCGCCGAGCTGGGCGCCATTCGTGCCATGTTCCTCACCGAATCTGCTATGATCGGTCTGATCGGCGGCGTGGTGGGCGTTGGCCTCAGCTTCCTGATCAGCTATCTGTTAAACAATGTGCCGATCGTAGCAAACCTTCTGGCATCGCTGGGGCTCAGCTTCGGCAACGGCGGGGCGGTTTCCATCATTCCGTGGTGGCTGGTGCTGGTGGCAATGGTCTTTTCGATGATGGTCGGCGTTGTTTTCGGTTTTATCCCTGCCAACCGCGCTGTTAAGATCTCCGCTTTGGAAGCCATTCGGCACGACTAAAAAAACTACATTTTCGCATAGGAAAAAGCTCCTCCGGGGGCTTTTTTCTTTTCCCTGCCCGTGTTATACTGGGTGCAGAATGCAGGATAGGGCGCGGGGCGCTCCGGCGCAGCCGGAGCCGCGCGGTCGCAGACCGCGCGAGACCGCCCGCAGGGCGGTCTGCCCCGCGCCCGCTGCTCTCGCTTCCTGCAAATCCTGCCAAGGAGGAATCGCCCATGCCCTACGATCTGCAAGCCAGCCTTTCCGCCTACCACCCCTGCAACGAGCAGGAACAGCGGGATCTGCCGTTGCTCCTCCATGCGCTTGCCCTGCCGGATAGCTTTACCCGCCGGAATGAAACCGCCCATTTTACTGCCTCGGCATGGGTGGTGAACCCCGCACGGGATAAGGTGCTGATGATCTACCACAATATTTTTAAGAGCTGGAGCTGGACAGGCGGACACGCTGATGGTGAAACCGACCTTTTGGCGGTGGCGCTGCGGGAGGTTTCCGAGGAAACGGGGCTGCATACGCTCCGTCCCGTCAGTAAGGAGCTTTTCTCGGTAGAGATCCTGACGGTGGACGGACACGAAAAACGGGGGCGGTATGTCCCCTCTCACCTGCATCTCAACTGCACCTATCTCATTGAAGCGGACGATACTGAGCCGCTTTCGGTCAAGCCGGACGAAAACAGCGGCGTACGGTGGTTTGCCCCGCAGGAGGCACTTGCCGCCTGTACCGAACCATGGATGCGCGACCGCATTTACCAAAAGCTCATTCAAAAATCGACACAATTTTAAAGCGTAAAGGGAGGGACTGCCATGAAGCCGCATGAAACCACTACCCAGTGCGTGGAACGCAAGCTGGAGCGCAAGCTCCGCCTGATCCGCGTCGCACGCGGGGAGGAGCCTGCTGACATTGTGTTCAAAAACGCCACCTATCTTAATGTTTTCAGCAATGATTTCTGCCATGGAGATATTGCTGTTTCCGATGGTTTGATTGCCGGCATCGGCAGCTACCACGGCAGTGAGGAGGTCGATGTCTCCGGCAAATTTGTCTGCCCCGGCTTCATTGATGCCCATATCCATTTGGAAAGCAGCATGGTCTCCCCCGCCGAATTTGCCCGCGCTGTGGTGCGGCACGGTACCACCACCATCATCACCGATCCGCATGAGATTGCCAATGTCATGGGGGTAGACGGTATCCGCTATATGCTGGAGGCAACCGAGGATTTGCCCGTTGATGTTCACTTTATGCTGCCGAGCTGTGTGCCTGCCACCCCGATGGACGAGAGCGGCTGCAGTCTGGACTATCTCGCCATCGACCCGCTGTATGAGCACCCCCGCGTGCTGGGGCTGGCGGAGATGATGAACTATGTCGGCGTCATTAACGGCGATCCCGAGGTTATCAGCAAAATACTGGCAAGCCAGGCACACCACAAAAAGATCGACGGTCATGCTCCCGAGCTTTCCGGTGCTGACCTCAATGCCTACATTGCTGCCGGCGTCTACTCCGACCACGAAAGCAGCACCTACCAAAATGCGCTGGAAAAGCTGCAGCTCGGTCAGTTTATTATGATCCGTGAGGGCACCGCCGCACGCAATCTGCGGGCGCTTCTGCCGCTGCTCAATCAGCAGTATTACTCCCGCTGCATGTTTGCTACGGACGATAAGCACCCCCTTGATCTTTTGCGGGGCGGTCACATCGACCACATCATTCGGGAAGCCATTGCCTGCGGCACCGATCCCATCATTGCCATTAAGGTGGCAAGTCATCAGGCGGCGCGCTACTTCCTGATGAATAACAAGGGTGCCATTGCCCCCGGTTATCTTGCTGATCTGGTCGTCTTTGATAACTTCCGCCACTTCCACATCGAGCAGGTGTATAAGCGCGGGCACTGTGTCTTTGCAAACGATGCGGTCTCGCCCTTTGCCCCACCCGCAGTCGATCCTGTCCTTTCCCGCCGTGCGCACGATACCTTCCGCATTGCTCCCGTCACGCCGCAGCAGCTTGCCGACGAAGACCTGCCGGTCATCGGACTGGTCGCAGGTGAGATCATTACCCAGAACCTCGGCAGAGCCGAAGCCCCCGATCCCGACCGCGATCTTCTGAAGATTGCCGTGGCGGAGCGCCACCACAATACCGGTCACATCGGTCTGGGCTATGTAAAAGGCTACGGTCTGCGGCAGGGTGCAGTCGCCACCAGCATTGCACACGATTCCCACAATATCATTGCCGTCGGTACCAATAATGATGACCTTGCCTTTGCCATCAACCGTATTGCCGAGCTGCGCGGAGGCATTGCGGTCGTTGATGGCGGAAAGATCCTTGCCGAGTTGCCGCTGCCGGTTGCCGGGCTGATGAGCGACGCCCCACTGGAGGAGGTCAACGACCTGTTGGAGCAGGCAAAAGCCGCCGCCCACCGTCTCGGTGTCTCCGCCGGCATTGATCCCTTTATGACCCTCTCCTTTATGAGTCTGCCGGTTATTCCCTCCCTCAAAATCACCACGCGCGGTGTCTTTGATGTAGAGCAGTGGAAATATATCTGATTCAGCATTCAGCCGAACCGTGTCCGCTTTTTGGGGGACACGGTTCTGTGTATTTGTCCCAAAAACAAATGACTATCCATCGAAAACATTGTCTTTCCTTTCGCAGTTTTATGTGTTAAAATATTGGTATTCGATTTTTGCCGCAGGCTTCCCCATGCGGGGTCATTCCTTCGCTTCGGTCGAGCCGACCCTTTCGGGCAGCTCTCCCCCGCTCCGGAACGCCCCCGCCGAAAATTCTTTCAAAGGAGTGACAGTGTGTGAATTTTTCCGTCAACAGCCCTATTCTGTTTGTGCTTGCCGGCATCATCATTTTTGCCGTGCTGGCACAGTCGGTCTTTTTTCTGGTACGCGCCGTGCGCCGCAGCAAGGAGATCGGCATGGACCAGCAAAAGCTGCGTAAAACGATGATCACCGCCGGCGTCTTTACCATTGCCCCCGCCGTTGCCATTGTTATCAGCGTCATCACCCTTTCCAAGGATCTGGGTCTGCCGCTGCCATGGCTTCGTCTTTCGGTCGTCGGCTCCCTTTCCTATGAGACCATTGCCGCCACCAATGCCGAGAGCGCCATGGGTCTGGTGTTCGGTCAGGTCTCCTCGCTTACTGCCTCCCAGTATGTCACCATTGCTTGGGTCATGACCATCAGCATCATGCTGGGCATCTGGCTGGTACCGCTCATCGGCAAAAAGCTGCAGGGCGGCATGTCCAAGATCGAAAACCGCGATAAGCGCTGGGGCGATATCCTCTCCTCCGCCCTTTTCATTGGTATGATCGCCGCCTTCCTCGGCTACGTGTTCTGCGATTTCGGCACCATCTTCCACGGCGACCCCTCCGGTCTCATTCCGGTGTGCGTCATGGTCGTCTCCGCCGTCATCATGGCGCTGTGCGGTCTTATCATGAAAAAGACCGGCTGGCACTGGGTAGGCGATTATGCCCTGCCGATGAGTCTGATTCTCGGCATGGCTTCCGCCATTCCCATCACCGGCTGGCTATCCTGAGGAAAGGAGGACGACAACATGAAAAAAGTCAATATGACCTATATGGATTCCGTCCATCACTACGGACGCATCTGGAACCTTTCGATGATGGTACTGCTTTTGATGTTCCCCGCCGCCGTTTCTATCATCTTCCACGCCCCCGCCGATGGCAAGGGACTCCTGATGGGGCTGATCGCCACCGCTCCCATGTACTGGGCGGTCGGTTTTATCGAAACGCTGACCTATGTGCCCATGCTGGGCGCGGGCGGCAGCTACCTTTCGTTTGTCACCGGCAATATCAGCAACCTCAAGCTGCCCTGCGCCCTCAATGCGCTGGAGCAGGCTGATGTAAAAGCCAACAGCGAGGAGGGCGAGATCGTCTCTACCGTTGCCATTGCCGTTTCCAGCATTGTCACCACCCTCATCATCATTCTGGGCGTCATTCTCATTATCCCGCTTACCCCCGTGCTGGAAAGCCCCGCCCTGGCGCCTGCCTTTGCGCAGATCCTGCCTGCCCTGTTCGGCGGTCTGGGCGTGGTGTTCATCTCGAAGAACGCCAAGCTCTCCGTCGCTCCCATCTGCCTGATGCTGGTACTGTTTATCTTCGTCCCCGCCCTCAATGCCGGTACCGTCGGCATTATGGTGCCGGTCAGTGTTCTGTTCACTGTGGGCGTCGCCCGTATCCTGTATAAAAAGGGAATTCTGTAATATCATTAAAGGAGGTTCTTTTCCGTGATCGTTTTGTATGTGGTCTTAGCCGTTCTGGTTCTGTTGGCTGCTGTCGTGCTGCTGCGCGCCGCAGCGTTCCGTCCCAAGGCAGAGACCGACAAGTCCTATGCGCCGGTCGAATTTGACCGTGAAGCCGCTGTCGGTAATCTGCAAAAGCTGGTGCGCTGCCGCACTGTCAGCTACACCGATGCTTCCAAGGAAGACCCCGCCGAGTTTGAGAAGCTCATCGCCCTGCTGCCGGAATTATATCCCCATGTTTATGAAAAATGCACCCTCACCCGCCTGCCGGACCGCGGCCTGCTGTTTTACTGGGCAGGAAAGTCTCATGATGAGGCTTCGGTGATGATGGCGCACTTTGATGTGGTGCCTGTGGAGGAGGAGAACTGGAAAAAGCCTCCCTTTGAGGGCATCATCGAGGACGGTGTACTGTGGGGACGCGGCACCCTTGATACCAAGGTCACCTTTAACGGCGTGCTGACTGCCGCCGACCACCTCATTGCCGAGGGCTTCCAGCCGGAGCAGGACCTTTACTTTGCCTTCTCCGGTCAGGAAGAGATCAACGGCCCCGGCGCCACCAATATCGTCCACTGGTTCCAGGAGCACAACATCAATATCCAGCTTGTCGTTGATGAAGGCGGCGCGGTGGTCGAAGATGTTTTCCCCGGCGTCAAGCAGCCCTGCGCCCTCATCGGTATTGCCGAAAAGGGCATGATGAATCTGGAGTACAGCGTTTCCTCCGCCGGCGGTCACGCCTCTGCGCCCAAACCCCACACCCCCGTGGGTGTGCTGGCAGATGCCTGCTGCAAGGTGGAAAACCACCCCTTTGCCATGCACATTACTGCGCCGGCAGCCAAGATGTTCGATACCCTCGGTCGTCATTCCACCTTCCTTTACCGCATGATCTTCGCCAACCTCTGGCTCTTCGGCGGCATACTGGATAACCTGTGCAAAAAGCAGGGCGGCGAATTGAACGCCCTAATGCGCACCACCGTGGCATTCACCCAGATGCAGGGCAGCAAGGCTTCCAATGTCATTCCGCCCAGTGCCTCCATGGTCAGCAATATGCGGCTCAATCCCGCCGATACCATGGAGAGCGCCATGGCGTATATCCGTGGGGTCATCGGCAATGACGCCGTCAAACTGCGCTGCGTCGAGGGCATGAACCCCAGCCCCATCAGCGAGACCGACTGCCCCGCGTGGGATAAGGTCGCCTCCGCCGTAGCGGGCACCTGGCAGGGCTCCCTTGTCTCCCCCTACCTGATGGTACAGTGCAGTGACAGCCGCCATTACGGGCCCGTCAGCAACCATGTTTACCGCTTCTCCGCCATGGACCTCACCGCCGAGGAGCGCAGCACCATTCACGGCAACAACGAGCGCATCCGCACCGAGGTCATCGGTCGCGCAGTGGAGTTCTATATCCGCCTGATGAGCCAGTGCTGACCTCATAATACCACCTAACTGCCCCCGACCGTTTCAGTCGGGGGCAGTTTCCATGCTGTTATTCACTTTTCGGGGTATGCAGAGTAATATATCACACCAACCCCCGCTGCCCACGTGTTGCCTCTGTCGCTGCACTCGCCTATCTTTTCGCCCTGCTTCACCGTATCGCCGGGCTTTAGGGTTACATTTTTCAGGTGTCCGTACAGGATTACGCTGCCGTCCTCGTGCCGGATCAAAACCAGATTTTCTCTTCCCATTTCACCGGTCATACCCTCTTTCAGCTTGTTTGGCACTTTTTCCACCACGCCGTCCCGCATGGCAACCGCTGCGGTTCCCGCCGGCGCTTCAAAAAGCCGGTAAGTAGGGCAGCTTACCCCGATTACCCCTCGGGACATTGTCCCGTTTTTCACCGGAGCAATGTATGCGCTGTCCTCTGTCCACTCCACAGTTTCCATGGGCAGAACAGGGTTCTCATATGCGTTCCGGCCCACCGTAAAGCCCGTCACGGTTCCGTCCCGGGCGGTCTTCAGCGTTATATCCTCCTCCCGCACCAGACTGAACTCAATGCCGAAAACTCCCGAAGAACCATTTCCAAAATTTCCGCTGTTTCCCGTTGTTCCCAGCTGCGTATAAGCGATCACTTCATCGCCTGCCTGCACATAAAGCTCCTCGCAATGGGCATATACCGCATACAGCCCGTTTTCCTGCCGTATCAGGATACACCGACCCATTCCTTGGTTCCAGCCTTTGTCCGCAGTATATACGACCGTTCCGGCTTGCAGTGCGGTAAACGGGGTTCCTTTCTGTCGGCTGTAGAATGCCGTCACGCCCCGAACCGGCTCCTCAAGCCTGTATCCCGCAAACGGCTCCCTATAGTAATAGCGGTCAAATATCTCCTCGAAAGCCGGTTCGTCCTCCGCTGCGGGGGATTGCCGCAAAAGGTTGACTCCGCCGCAGTAGATTGCCTCAATCTCCTCCGGTACTATGGCTCTGCAGAATATCATCTTCATTTCTGTTTTTGTTGCTGTCTGGTTCCCGTCTCTGCTTCTCAACTTGACCTCCGTGCCGTCTTTCAAATACACAGCCCAGCCCAGCGACGAGTCTACCGGCCGATTTATCGTAATTTCCATCGAGACCGGAGAGCATTTCACCGTTACGCCCTCCGCCGCAGCCAGCTCCACACTCTCCACCGTCTGCGGGATATCAAAGCTGACCTCCCATTCGGCGTCATACTCCGGCACCCGCTGCCATCTTCCCGGCTGAATATATTGCAGGTTTGGCAGCTCCTCCTCCGCCACATCATAATAAATCACATGATGAATAATACCGCCAGACCCACCGACATTCTCCACTCTCTCCCCTGTGCTGTCGCAAAGGACTCCATGGGGCGGGCTGTCCGGTTCAGTACAGTCCTCCCTGCTGCGTGAAAAAACATACAGTCTGCCATCTTCATAGTACGCCATATCAATGGTTTCCACCACTTCTCCATCAGTGTTGCGCACCTCATAGCTGCCCTCACCGTCACTTATCATCTGCGGGTAACCCGAGATCCACTCGTCAAGATCGACCCCCTTGCGCACGGCGCTGTCGCACAGCGCTTTCATATCCACCTTGGCAATAAAGGTATCCCCTGTCCGTTCCAGATGCCCCAGCCCGCTTACCCGCAGGTGGGCGGTGCTGCCCCGCATGGCGTCGTTCCAATCCGCCACCAGATAGCCGCACAGGATATTGCTCTTTTCTTTGGGCCGCTCCGCCGAGAAAATATACCCGCCGCTCACATCGATACTTGCCTCCCCGAAGTCCAGCCAACCTTCCACGGTGCTTCTCTCATCAAAGATCGCCGCGGGTGCCTGCATCTCCCACAGCAGGTACAGCACCCGCTCGTCCGCCAGCGCCTCCGGGGGTATCTCGTACTTCTCATACTGGGTG
>USBC01000004.1 GCA_900552845.1 uncultured Oscillospiraceae bacterium
CAGGCTGGCGCCTGCCGATGAACCGCGCAATGCCATACGGCATTTATGCCCGCAAAAACCGTATGTGCTCTTGTCAAACGAAGGTAATGTAATTTGAACAGAAAATGCAAAATAATGAGTATACATGCAAAAAAGCGAGAAAACAGAAGAGAATGCTGGAGTATATTGAAAAAATGGAAATATTAAATGGTTTAGCGTAGTAGCATAGTAGCATACTAAAGTATATAATACCATCATACCCCAAAACAAAAGGAGAACCGAACGATGAAAAAATGGATCGCAATGGTGGCTGCCGCAGTGATGCTGCTGAGCCTGTTGACCGCCTGCGGCAAGAAGCCTGCCGCAACAAATGATAATGAAACCGAAAAGACCACCTTTACCGTTGGCTTTGATGCGGAATTCCCGCCCTATGGCTATCAGGACGAAAACGGGGAGTATGTCGGCTTTGACCTTGACCTTGCTGCTGAGGTATGTGCCCGCAACGGCTGGGAGCTGGTGAAGAAGCCCATCAACTGGGACAGCAAGGATATGGAGCTTGATACCGAGGTCATCAGTTGCATCTGGAATGGCTTTACCATGCAGGGGCGTGAGGATAAGTACACCTGGAGCGACGCCTATGTGGATAACAGTCAGGTGATCGTGGTAAAGAAGGACAGCGGCATTGCAGCATATGCGGATCTCGCCGAAAAGGTTGTGGCAGTACAGGCAGATTCCTCTGCACTGGCGGCACTGACCGAGAACGAGGACGGCACCAATGAGGAGAACATCGCACTGGCAGAGAGCTTTAAGCAGCTGGTGGAGGTGCCGGACTACAATACCGCATTCCTCAATCTGGAGGCAGGTGCAGTGGACGCCATTGCCATGGATATCGGCGTGGCGCAGTATCAAATTGCGCAGCGCGGCGATGCCTTCGTCATTCTGGACGGTACCATTGCCAGCGAGACCTACGGGATCGGCTTTAAGCTGGGCAATACCGCCCTGCGGGATACCGTGCAGAATACCTTGAACGAGATGGCTGCCGACGGCACCTTTACCAAAATTGCCGAAAAGTGGGGCTTGAGCGAGGCGGTATGCCTTGGGAAGTAACCCCGAAAAGAAAACGGAAAAGCAGCCCTTCGACACGATGTGCTGAGGGGCTGCGCTTTTCCCTGCATATCAGGACATGACGAAAAAGGAGACCGCTGATGAATCTGTTAGAGATTTTTGCCCAAGTAGGGGAGGGAATGGGACATTCCGTTCTCATCTTTGTGCTGACGCTGGTATTTTCGCTGCCGCTGGGGCTGCTGGTGGCGTTTGGGCGTATGAACCGCTGGGCGCCGTTTGCCGCCTTGAAAAAGAGCAGCTCTCCCGTTTGGCGGAAAATAGCGGGATTTCGTCCGGTGTGCCTGATATTCAAAGCATTTATCTCTGTCCTGCGCGGGACGCCGCTGATGCTGCAGTTGATGGTGGTGTACTATGGCCCCTACTACATCTTTAAGATCCCCATTACGCTGGAATACCAGTTCTATGCGGTCATTATTGCCTTTGCGGTGAATTACGCTGCGTATTTTGCAGAGATTTACCGTTCCGGAATCGAGTCGATGCCGGCGGGACAATACGAGGCGGCAAAGGTGCTGGGCTACAATAAAAGCCAGACCTTTTCCCTCATTATTCTGCCGCAGGTTGTAAAGCGTATTCTGCCCTCCATCACCAATGAGGTTATTACGCTGGTGAAGGATACCTCGCTGGCATTCGTTATCGGCTATGCCGAGCTGTTCACGCTGGTTAAGCGGATCGCCAGCAGGGAGGCGAGCGTGCTGCCCTATGTAGGCGCCGCCATCTTCTACTACATCTTTAACCTTGTGGTAGCGGTAGTGATGGAAAAGCTGGAAAAAAAGATGAGCTATTATAGCTAAAGGAGACACCCTATGAGTATTCTGCGGCTGGATAATATAAAAAAGACCTACGAGTGCGGTCCACAGGTGCTGCGGGGCATCAGCCTGACGGTGGAGGAGGGCGAGGTGGTTGCCATCATCGGCCCCTCCGGCGGAGGAAAATCCACCCTGCTGCGCTGCATGATTGATTTGGAGGAGGTGACCGGCGGCAGCATTTATGTCGGGGAGGAGGCGCTGGTAAAGGACGGAAGGTACTGTGCCAAAGCCGACCGTGCCCGCTTGATCAGCGAGATGGGCATGGTGTTCCAGAGCTTTAATCTGTTCCCCCACATGACGGTGCGGGAGAACCTCATCAAGCCGTACCTCCTGAACCGACCGAATGCCGCCGACGCCGAGCAAAAGTGCGAGGCGCTGCTGGAAAAGGTGGGGCTGGCGGAGAAAAAGGACGAATATCCCTGCCGGCTTTCCGGCGGGCAGCAGCAGCGTGTTGCCATTGCCCGCGCCTTGATGCGTGACCCAAAGGTCATGCTGTTCGATGAGCCGACCTCAGCACTGGACCCCATGCTGACCGGCGAGGTGCTGACCATTATGCAGCAGCTGGCGGCGGAGCACCGCACCATGGTGGTGGTAACGCACGAGATGAGCTTTGCCCGTGGCGCCGCCGACCGTATTTTATATGTAAACGGTGGGAGGATCACAGAGCAGGGTACTCCGGAGGAGATCTTCGGCGCACCGAAAACCGCCGAGCTGCGTGCCTTTTTGGGCAGCGGCTTTAATGACTGAGGAGACCCCAAAGGAGTGCGGTGCGACCGGTTGCAAACCGTCGGACGGCGTGCTATAATAGCGTGGTTTAAGCAAGGCTCCTGCCGAAAGCAACCGGTGGGAGCCGCCCATTATTTGCGGGCAAAAAAGATTTATCCCGTGTAAAAGAAGGAATGAACCCTATGAACAAAAAGATCAGACAAAACCTGTTTCCCGTCCTGACGGCGCTTATTTGGGGCACGGCATTTGTGGCACAAAGCGTCAGTGCCGAGCATGTGCCGCCCCTGACCTTCGGCGCTATTCGGTGCAGCATGGCGTTTGCAGCGCTGGCACTGGGACTTACCATTGTACGCATGGTACAAAAAAAGAGAAATCCGGAACGGGTGGAGCCGTTGGCGAAATCCCCGAAGGATCTGCTGTTGGGCGGACTTTGTTGCGGCGTCGTGATGGCAACGGCCAATTTTCTTCAGCAAACCGGACTTTCGCAGGGCACCAGCGTAGGCAAAGCGGGCTTTATTACGGCGCTGTACATTGTGCTGGTGCCGATTCTCGGTCTGTTTCTGCATAAAAAGGTCACAGCCGCAGTGTGGATATCGGTCGTTTTGGCGGCAGTGGGACTTTACTTCCTGTGCATGAACGAGGCTCTGACGATTGAAAAAAGCGATCTGATGATGATGCTTTGCTCACTGGCTTTTGCGGTACATATTCTGGTCATTGACCACTTTACCCGACAGGTGAATGGCGTGGCGCTTTCCACGGTGCAGTTTGCGGTGGCAGCGGTAGTTTCCGAAATCGGCGCGGTGCTGACAGAGACCCCGACCCTTTCCGGCATTGTGGAGTGTATCCTGCCGCTGCTGTACGTCGGTGTGATAAGCGGCGGAGTGGGTTATACGCTGCAAATTCTGGCGCAGAAGGACGCAAACCCCACCGTTGTTTCGCTGCTGCTTAGCTTGGAATCGGTCTTTTCGGTATTGTCGGGCGCTATAATACTGCACGACCGGTTAACCGGTCGTGAGCTTTTGGGCTGCGTGCTGATGCTGCTGGCTGTGGTGTTGGCGCAGCTGCCGGCGCGCAGCAAGGTTGCAAAGCAGCAAAACATTTGATACAATGAAGGGCAGAGAGTGTAAAAGGGGCAGGACGCCCGCAGGGCGTTTCGCCCCGTAGGGGCGAAACCGGCGGCGCAGCCGCCGAGCCCGTCGCAGGCGGGCTGCCCTGCGGGCGGCTTCTGCCTCGCTGCACTTATTCTGTCCATAGGAGGCATGGCCAATGAGCAAGATCTTTATCGGGTTTTTGTTTGTGTTCTTAAACCTGAGCTTTAAGTTGGACGATACCCATGTTATCAATCTGTTGCCGGATTTTATCGGCTTTATGCTGCTGTATCTGGGGACAAGGGAGCTGCGGGAGGAAAGCCGGCGCTATACCACCGCAGCGCCGTGGCTGTTGGTGCTGACAGCATATGGCATTGCCTATTGGCTGATGAAGCTGCTGGGGATTGACGGCGGCTGGGTCGCTTCGCTGCTGGAACTGGTGGCGGCAGGAGTGACATACTATGCCACATGGCTGGTCATCAAGGGCTTTGAAGATATTGAAAATAATAATTCGGTGGAGATTGCCGCATCGGGAAGTATGCGAAGCTGGAGGGTTTGCGCCATTTTGAATATTGTGGCGGTGGCACTTTCTTGGGTGCCGGTTGTAGGTGTGCTGCTTCTCCTTGGCATGGTGGTTGTTACCATTATGCTGCTGGCAAGCCTGAACAAAACCCGCAAGCTGTATGAAGCCTTCCGCATGATAAAGCCTCGGAGCAGTAACAGAGGGCCGGAATTTTGAGGGAGAAGCGGATAACAATTTGTTCTACAGATGATCACAGCGGCATATCTTCGCACAGAATCTGTCAGGTGCGCCGGAATCACAGCCATTAAAAATAACCGTCCGAGACTGCTCGGACGGTCATTTTGATGCAGGGGGAGTTTATTTTGCCTTGGGCAAGATGAACGGCAGTGCCAACGGTACAATGGAGGCTTCCACATGGGTGCTCTCGGTTACCTCACCATCGGCGTTCAGCGTGGTCGGCTTATCGAAGTCGATGGTCAGGCTGCGGCAGCGGGTGTAAATGACACAATCCTGCATGGAAGGATCGTCCACATGCAGCCCTTTTTGATATTTGCCGATGATTTTTATCATGCGCAGACGGCTGATCTTTCGCACAATGCAAAGATCCATCAATCCGTCCTCCACATTGAATTTGGGCGCACCCTTCCAGCCACCGCCGTAAAATCCGCCATTGGACATGACCATCATCAGTACATTTTCATCAAAGGTGCGCCCGTCATCAAGGACAAAGTGCGCCTGCTTACCCATAGGACTGAAAAAAGCTGCGATAAGGGAAAGGATATAGGCGCCGCTGCCGGAGACAAAGGGCAGTCGCTTGTAATGAATCATATTTTTACAGACATCAGAGTCCAGCCCAGCACTGCACAGGTTGGCAGACCACTGATCATTAAAGCGTATGAGGTCGATGGGGTGCTCATCGGCGGTGATCTGTGCTTCCAGATCGGTAAAGGGGCAGTCCGGAAAGCTGCGCACAAAGTCGTTGCCGGAGCCACAGGGCACAATCCCCATGGCAACATTGGCGCAGCCGGCAAGCCCCTGAAGCACCTCGTTCATGGTGCCATCGCCGCCGCAGCTGTAAAAGCGCAGATGCTCCCCATTGGAGGAGGCACAGCGTTCCCGAACAAAGCGGGTGGCGTCTCCCGCGCCGGTGGTCAGATAAATTTCCAACTCATTCTCTCGCCCGGCAAAAAGGGCGCGCAGATGAGGCTGCAGGTTGTCTGCCGCATTAGATTTGCCGGCGGTAGGATTGATGACGAAAATGTGTTTCATGTCGGCAAGGCTCCTTCGATGTTAGGTGTTGGGCAGCTCCCATACCATGGCGGTGTAGGGCAGCGCCTGAAAGCCCAGTGATTGATATAGCCGCATGGCGACTTGATTTTCCGGAGTGCATTCCAGCTTCAAGGCTCCGACCTTATCATGATAATGGCTGGAGAGCGCCTCCAAAATGGATCGCCCGATGTGCTGACCGCGCGCTTCCGGAATAAGATACAGCTCCTCGATCATAACAATGGGTGCACCCAACTCGCTGGAAAAGCTGTGAGCCAGCAGCAGATAGCCCAAAATATGACCGTTTTCCACGATCATGCGGCCGTCAATATGCTGGTTGCCGGCAAGACAGGCACGGAAGGTGGAAATAAAAATATTTTTATCTACAGGGTGTGCCACTGCCGGAGAATCGTACATATCGCAGCTCATTTCCACAAAGGTCGTAAGATCCTTACTGGTAAAGGGGATAAGTTCCATGGGGTTAACAGATACTCCTTTTTAAGTATTGGCGGGGAAACCGCCGTTTTTTGTTCTATTTATTCTATTGTAGCATACAATGCGGGAAATGCAAATACTTGAAAACAGATATAAGTAACGCTTATGATTAAATGTCAAAAAATCTATATCCAAGATAGCAAAAATATGCTATAATAAATAAGTTAGAGGCAAGTTTGCCCAATTATCTCAAAAAAGGAGGATTCCCATGCAGGAATTCTATGACATTACCGTTGCAGGTGTAAAACGCAGTCTTCCCATTGTCCCGATCAATGAAAATATGTCCATTGCGGGCTTTGTTATTTTTGGCGATACCGAGGTGGTAGAGCCTTGTGCCCGTGCGTTGGCTGCCAAGCTCCCCCCCGAGACCGAGGTGCTGGTGACTGCCGAGGCAAAGAGCATTCCGCTGATCTATGAGATGGCGAAGGTGATGAAGATGCCCCGCTATGTTATTGCCCGTAAGTCGGTAAAGGGCTATATGCGCAATCCTATCATTACTACCGTCAACTCCATTACCAATATGGGCAAGGAACAGATTCTGGTAGTCGATGAGCATGATGCCGCATTTATCAAAGGGAAAAAGGTTGCGGTGATCGATGATGTGATTTCTACCGGAAGCAGTCTGGAGGCCATTGAAAAGCTGGTGAAGGAATCCGGCGGCGAGGTGGTTGCCCGTGCCGCGGTGCTGGCGGAGGGCGATGCCGCAGACCGTACCGATATTATCTATCTCGAAAAGATCCCGCTGTTCTTCCACGACAAAAAATAATTTTTGCAAAGCAGCACCCCTGCATTGGCAGATGAGCCATGTGGGGGTGTTTTTTATAAAAAGAGGCGATTCCCACCGTATAGCTTCCTCCCTGTGGGTGATACTATCCCCATGAAAGGGGGATTGACCATGGAACGACCTGTATTGGGACCCATCGATCCGGTGACGGGACGACCGCTGTACCTGCCGCACGACGTGGTAAGCGGTACCGAGGCAACCGGTTTGGAGCCGGTGCCGCCCTGCACGCAGGAGGAGACCGAAAGCTATGCTGACCTGTACGATTTGCCGCTGACCGACCAGCCCCGACGTTAAGGGGACTTGCCAGCGGAGGGTAAATTTGCTATTATCATCAGTAGAAATTTTCGCAGGGCGCAGGGATACGGCGGCACTGCGGAGCTGACACCGGAGGGAGATATCATGAGCAAGGTTGCGGTTATTACCGGCGCGTCTGGCGGGATTGGCGCTGCTGCGGCACGCCGTCTGGCGGCACAGGGCTGCTATGTGGTGCTGGGCTACTGCTGTGGGAAACAAAGAGCGGAAAACCTGCGTGAGGAACTGTGGAACAGCGGTTACGAAGCGTGCGCCTTTGGGGCGGATATTACCAAGCCTGATGAGGCAAAAGCTCTTATCGACTTTGCGGTAAGAGAATATGGGCATTTGGACATTCTGGTCAATAATGCCGGCATTTCTCAAATCAAGCTGTTTACAGACATTACGCCGGAGGACTGGCGGAAAATGTTCGCTGCCAATGTCGATGGAATCTATCACTGCTGCCGTGCGGCGGTTCCCTATTTGGTACAGCAGCACAGTGGTACCATTATCAATGTTTCCTCCATCTGGGGGCTGTGCGGCGCCTCCTGCGAGGTGCATTATTCCGCCTCCAAGGCGGCGGTCATCGGCTTTACACAGGCACTTGCAAAGGAGTTGGCGCCCAGCGGCATTACCGTCAACTGTGTTGCGCCTGGTGCTATCGATACCGAAATGAATGCCCACCTGACCGCCGAGGAGCGCCGGCTGCTGGAGGAGGAGATTCCCTTGGGGCGCATGGGTACGCCGGAGGAAGCGGCGGCAGCCATCGCATTTTTGGCAGGGGAGGACGCACACTACTTCACCGGACAGGTTTTAAGCCCGAACGGCGGTATTGTGATATAGGATAGAAGATGGGGGGGAGAGCCTATCGCTGCATTTTGGCGCAATACCTGCTTGATGTCGGCTGTGCTGGCATGGGCGGCGGCGCAGCTTTGCAAGCTATTTATCGAGCTTCTTGCCCATCACCGGCTGGATTGGCACCGGCTGACCGGCGACGGCGGAATGCCCAGCGGTCACGCTGCCACCGTTGTGGCGCTGGCAACGGCTGCCCTGCTGCAGTATGGAGCGACTTCCGGTGCATTCGCTGTCAGTACGGTGCTTGCCATCATTGTCATGCACGATGCCATGGGCGTTCGCTGGCAGGCAGGGAAGCACGCCCGCACCATTAATGAGCTGCTGTTGGAGCGGAATGACGCCCCACCGGAGGAAATGCTGGAGGAGCTGTTGGGGCATACCCCATTGCAGGTGGCGGCAGGCGCCCTGCTGGGTGCTGCGACGGCGGTGCTGTACGCCACATAAAAAGAGAAAGATCCCACGGTAGACAGATCTGCAAACCGTGGGATTTATCATGCCCAGAACCGCAAAAATTCCTCCGCCGCGGGGCTGGGCGCCACGTCCTGCAGAGTGCACACCGAAAGGCTCCGTTCGGGGATCTCCGGCACCGTCCGCAGCTCACGGATCGTCCCCGTCTCCAGCGATGGCAGGGCGAATTCGCGTGTTACGCACGCCACCCCTAGACCAATGGCTGCAAGATCGACCAGCAGTTCATGGCTGCACAGTTCGATCTCCGGCTTTAGGGTGATGCCGTTGCGGGTAAAAAAACGCTCCAAAAAGCGCCGTGCGCTGGATTTACGCTCCAGCAGCATCAGCGGGAAGTGGGAAAGCTCCGCCAGCGTATAGGCACGGTCGGATTCACAGGGATAGTCTCGTCCCACCACAAACACATTATGAAGTGCCATGCAACGACACATTCGCAGGTTGCCGGTCTCCTGCGGGGTGCTGGCAAAGGCAAGATCCACCTGCCCCGCGCGCAGCATCTGCAGCGCCTCATAGCTGGTGCCGTTCAGTACCTTTAGCCGAATGGCAGGGTACGCCCGATGAAACTGCTGCAAATAGGGAAGCAGCAGGCTGCGGGTTACAGTGTCGCTTGCCCCGATGACCAGCTCACCCATCATCAGTTCGCGCGTCTGCTGCAGCTTTTCCTCTCCCGTTTCGATCAGGCTGATGGCGCTGCGCACATAGTCATACAGCACCCGCCCCTCACCGGTCAGGGTCACGCCGCGTGGCTGACGGGAAAACAGCCGTACCTGCAGCTGCTCTTCCAGCTGATGAATGGACTGGCTGACCGCCGATTGCGAAATGAACAGCGTCTTGGCGGCAGCGGAGATGCTTTCCTCCTCTGCCACCGTGCGAAAAATGCGGTAAAGCTCCAATTTGACTGCCATAGCGAGGAATTCCTTTCACATCTGTTTTACTTATGCTTCATATTAGAAATATATACTTTACTTATATGTATGCTTCTATTATACTGGGAATGTTGCAAAAAGCAAGTTCTTATTTTTGATTGGAATAAATAACGGTAAAGGAGAACAATGCCATGAGCAGAATGTTTGGTACGGTCGTCCGCGGGGTGCGTGCTCCCATTTTTCGGGAGGGTGACGATGTTGTAAAGGGCACGGTGGATACCGTTTTGAAGGCGCTGAAGGAAAACGGCGTGGAACCGCACGATAAAGATGTCGTCGCCATCACCGAATCGGTGGTTGCCCGCACACAGGGGAACTATGCCACGGTGGAGCAGATCGCTGCCGATGTCAGAGCGCGCACCGGAGGCAAGACCGTAGGCGTCACCTTTCCCATTCTCAGCCGCAACCGTTTCTCAGTGCTGCTGTCCGGCATTGCTGCAGGCTGCGAAAAAGTCGTTCTCATGCTTAGTTATCCCTCCGATGAGGTTGGCAATCACCTTATCAGTATGGACCTTCTGGACGAAAAGGGGATTGACCCATGGAAAGATGTCCTTTCGCTGGAGCGTTTTCGAACCGAATTCGGGTCGGTGGTTCACCCCTTCACCGGCGTGGACTATGTAGATTACTACTCCAATCTCATTCGGGAAGCCGGCGCCGAGGTCGAGGTCATCTTTGCCAACCGCGTGCAGACGATTCTGGACTACACCGATACCATTATCACCTGTGATATTCACACCCGCGCCCGCAGCAAACGTTTGCTGCAGGCTGCCGGCGCCCGCACAGTACTGGGGCTGGACGATCTGATGACCGCTCCTGTGGAGGGCAGCGGCTACAACCCCCAGTACGGTTTGCTCGGTTCCAATAAGGCGGACGAAAACCGCGTTAAGCTGTTCCCCCGTGACGCCATGCTGGTCGCAGAGCGCATTGGTCAGATGATGAGTGAAGCCACCGGGCGCTGTATTGAAGCAATGGTTTATGGCGATGGTGCCTTTAAGGATCCGGCAGGCAAGATCTGGGAGCTTGCCGATCCGGTTGTTGCCCCCGGCTACACCAAGGGACTCATTGGCACCCCCAATGAGTTGAAGCTCAAGTACCTTGCCGATCACGATTTCGGCGATCTTTCCGGTTCTGCCCTGCAGGAGGCAGTCAGCCGCCGTATTAAGGAAAAGGACGCCACCAGTTTGGTGGGTCAGATGGTCTCAGAGGGTACGACCCCCCGCAACCTCACCGATCTGATCGGCTCCCTGTGCGATCTGACCAGCGGTAGCGGCGATAAAGGGACTCCCATCATTTACATTCAAGGCTACTTTGATAATTACACTACCGAGTAAAACGACATTTTCTCGCTCGAACCCGCCTTTTGAGCTTTCAAAGGGCGGGTTTCGCTGCCTTTCGCAATTTCCCCCTTACATTCTGTGCCGAAATGTGCTATACTATATATAGTAAAAGAGGAGGAGGGCACTAAAGTGTTTGCAAAAGGAACAAAGATCATGTACGGCAATACCGGCGTCTGTGAGGTTATGGACTATACCACGCCGAATCTGCCCGGAATGCCGCGCGGGACGAAATATTATGTCCTGCGTCCGCTGTTCCAAAATGGCACGATCTATTGTCCCGTGGAGCAGCCCAAGGTCTTTATGCGGCCTGTAATGAGCCGTGAGGAGGCGGAGGAGCTGGTTGCCCTGATTCCAACCATCAGCGTGGAGCCATTCCACACCGGTCGTTTGCAGGAGCTTTCAGAGCACTATCGCAGCATCATCGGCACCCACAGTACCACCGATCTGGTTGAGATCATCAAATCGGTGTATCATAAAAAGCGGGAGGCAGAAGCTGCGGGACGACGTGTCAGCCAACTGGACGACCGCTATATGAAGCTGGCGGAGGAGCTTTTGCACGGCGAGCTTTCCGTAGCGCTGGAGATCCCCAAGGACGAAGTCAAGGATTATATCCATCGTCGGGTGGCAGAAGTTGAAGCCGCCGAATGAATCCCAAATGAAAAAATGCCCCGATCCGATGAGGATCAGGGCTTTTTCATATGTTGCAGGCTATTCGATGGCAAGACCGCTCTCCAGTCCGCAGTCGCCGGCATCAAAGATGTAATTGGCCGTTTCCTGTCCAAAGGTCACCACCAGCCAGCCATTATAGCAGGCGGTAAACAGCACATTTCCCTCCGCGTCATAGGCGGTCAGGTTCAGTGCGCCGCCCGTAGCGGGGTTTTCCGGCTTTTCAAAGAGCTTCAGCGCACTTTCGCTGTCCGCTAGTGCCTTTATCATTCGCTCGGCAGTTTCAGTGGGCAGTTCCGTCGGCTCAGTCATGGTGTGATCCTTGGCGGTCACCTTGGCAATGTTACCGGCATGAATGACCTCCCGCCAGCGGGTCAGCTCCTTTTCGGTGCCCAGCACATGGCCGATCGGGGTCTCCCCGCCGGGCATTACGGCATACACCCCGGCGGCAAATTCCTTCACCAGCGCCTTTGCGGCGTCACCGGTTTGGCCGGGCAGCCACAGGGAATAGACAAAATCCCCCTCGCAGCTTTTCCACAGCGCCACGGTGCCCTCGCTGTGCTCCTTCACGGTGACGGTGATAATGCCGTTGCAATAGCTGTGCCCCACCGAAAGCTCGCTCTCCTCGGCATCGGGGTAGTAAACGCCGGAAAGATCCTCGCCCTCGCCGGTATTGGCGGCGCAGCGCAGGGTGGCGGTTTCATAGGAGATCTCCCCGATGGTGCCGCCGATGAGACAGAACCCGGTGGGCTTCATGCCGTCCCGGTCGGGGTAGCCGACCAGCTTAAAATCGGGGAACTCGTCATTTTCATAGGGGACTCTCGGGTTCGGGATCTGGGTGTTCCCGCCGATTGCCGAACCGGGATCGGGGTCTGGCGTGGGGGCAGGCGTTTCGCCGCAGGCGGCCAGTCCCGCCGCCAGCAGGCAGCACAGGGTCAGTGCAATGAGCGTTTTGATTTTCATATAAAATTCTCCTTTGGAATATTCTTCATCAATATAGTGTTAAAAGAAGGGGAATTTATTGCAGCCATGTAAAAAAATCCCCGCAGGCTTTTGCCTGCGGGAAAATTTTGCAATTACTTGATGATGGAGAAGTTTACCACCAGTGCGGCAAATACGATGGAGACCATCGACAGCAGCTTGATGAGAATGTTGATTGCGGGACCGGAGGTATCCTTGAAGGGATCGCCTACGGTATCGCCTACGACAGCAGCCTTGTGGGCATCGCTGCCCTTGCCGCCGTGTACGCCGCTCTCGATGTACTTCTTGGCATTATCCCAGGCACCGCCGGAGTTTGCCATGAAGATGGCGAGCAGGAAGCCGGAAACGGTAGCACCCGCCAGCATACCCACAACGCCCTTGTAGCCGAGAATCATACCGACTACGATGGGAGTTACAATGCCGACAACGGTGGGCAGGATCATCTCGTGCAGAGAGGCCTTGGTGCACAGATCAACGCAGCGAGCATAGTCCGCATCAGCCTTGCCGTCCATCAAGCCGACGATCT
Source organism: uncultured Oscillospiraceae bacterium (assembly GCA_900552845.1). GTDB lineage: Bacteria > Bacillota > Clostridia > Oscillospirales > Ruminococcaceae > Angelakisella. Next base: position 12,837 of record USBC01000004.1, read on the forward strand.
CCTTGAACTGACGGCGAACCTCGACCACGACGGACTGCGCCGCACGACCAACGGACTGCATGGTGAGTGCTGCGAATACAAAGGGCAGGCAGGCACCAATGAACAGACCAACCAGAACAACGGGAGTCATCACCGAGAAGTCATTGAAGGTAACGGCAGCACCGACCTCCTGAACCTTTTCGATGTAGGAAGCAATGAGAGCCAGAGCGGTGAGGGCGGCAGAGCCGATGGCGAAGCCCTTGCCGGTAGCGGCAGTGGTGTTGCCCAGAGAATCCAACGCATCGGTACGCTCGCGAACCTCAGGCTCCAAACCTGCCATTTCGGCGATGCCGCCGGCGTTATCAGCAACAGGACCATAGGCATCGGTTGCCAGAGTGATACCAAGGGTAGCCAGCATACCTACCGCGGCGAGCGCAATGCCGTAAAGACCCATAGCAGTGGAGCTGCTGCCGCCGGAAACATAATAGGCAATCAGAATGCACACGGCAACAATAACGATGGGCAGAATGGTGGAAAGCATACCCAGACCCAGACCGCCGATCATGATGGTGGCAGAGCCGGTCAGTGCAGTATCGGCAAGCCCCTGCGTGGGCTTATAGGTATCACTGGTGAAGTATTCGGTGGAAGCACCGATGAGCACGCCGGCAACCAGACCGGCAAGAATCGCAAAGTAGATACCGGTGTATTCAACACCCAGAACGCCGCGAACCAGGAAGAAAGCGGCAACAGCAATCAGCAGGGCACTCAGGTTGGTGCCGCGGCGCAGTGCAGAAAGCAGGGTGCGCTGATCGGTGGACTCACCGGTGCGCACAAAGAAGGTACCGATGATGGAGGCAAGAATGCCCAACGCAGCCATGATCATAGGCAGTGCCATTGCCTTCAGCTCACCGCCGAAAGCGGCAACACCCAGTGCAGAGGCAGAGATGATGGAGCCGACATAGCTCTCATAAAGGTCTGCGCCCATACCGGCAACGTCGCCTACATTGTCGCCTACATTATCGGCAATAACGGCGGGATTGCGGGGGTCGTCCTCGGGGATACCGGCTTCTACCTTACCTACCAGGTCAGCGCCGACATCGGCAGCCTTGGTGTAGATACCACCGCCGACACGGGCAAACAGCGCCATGGAGGAAGCGCCCATACCAAAGGTCAGCATTGCGCTGGTAATCTCAGAGGGTGCCAGCTTAAAGACAAACTTCAGCAGAGTGAACCAGATGGAAATATCCAGAAGACCCAGACCGACTACGGTAAAGCCCATAACGGAACCGGCGGAGAACGCCACACGCAGACCGCGGTTCAAACCGGTGCGGCAGGCATTGGCGGTGCGGCAGTTGGCTTTGGTGGCAATGCGCATGCCGATGAAGCCGGAAAGACCGGAGAAAAAGCCGCCGGTAATGAATGCAAAGGGAACGAACCAAGTGAGCAGACCAAAGGTAGCCATGGCGCACAGAATAACAAACATGCAGGCAAAGAAAATGGCTACGATGGTGTACTGGCGCTTCAGATAAGCATTAGCGCCTTCGCGGATAGATGCAGAGATTTTTTGCATCAGCGGGGTGCCTTCCTCAAACTTTAAAACCTTCTTCGCGGTGATGAGAGCGAACATCAGCGCAACGATGGAGCCGAGGAAAGTCAAGAGAACGAGAAGTTTCTCCATTTGTTTTTAGCCTCCTTGTGAATTCACGATAAAGTGTCTATCAAATAATACCGAAAAATGGGGCCTTTGTCAAGGTGTTGGGACAGACACATTGCCCAAAAAATGACCAAAGTTTTGAGTTTTTTGCTTAAAAAGAACGCCATCTCGCACAAGGCAAAATGGCGTTGAATTCAGCAGTTTTCGGGTAATATTTTGTCAAAGGATTAACAACCGCCTTTAGCGGCAGCACCGCTTAAAAGACAGATTGTGACTTTTTCACAAACAATAGAGAGAATATGGGTAAAATCAGCGCAAAATATCAAAGCAGATTGCCTAATAGCGGGGCGATTACCACCGTCAGCAGAGCGGTGATCACCAGCGAAAGACTTGCCATCGCACCCTCTACCTCCCCCAGCTCCAGTGCACGTACGGTGCCAAAGGCATGGCTGCCGCAGCCCAGCGCGACCCCTTGCGCCACGCGGTCGGTCACCCGGAACAGCCGCAGCACCTGCGGGCCGATCATATTGCCAAGCAGCCCTGTTACCGAGATGGCAGTCATAGTAATACCGCCGATGCCGCCCAGTTCCTCCGCCAGCGGCATACCCACTGCTCCCGTCACCGATTTCGGCAGCAGCGTTACATAGTCGCTGTGCCCCAGTCGAAACAGAAGTGCTACCACCGTAACGCACAGGGCGTTCACCACGACGCCGCTCACAATGCCGGCGACGATTGCCAACGGATATTCCCGCAGCTTCTGGATCTGCCGGTACAGCGGCAGTGCCAGGCAGGCGGTGGCAGGGGTCAGCAGGTAGGTGAGGTATTGGGCACTTTGGTTGTAGGCGTCATAGTCAATGTCCAGTACCAACAGCAGGACGATCATCAGCACCAGACAGATCAGCATGGGATTTGCCAGCGGGTGGTTCAGCCGCCTGCCGATGACATTGGCAAGCACATAGACCAAAAGAGTCAGCGCTGCGCCAAAGTAGGCGGAAAAGGCAATATAGTCATTCATGGCTCTTGCCCTCCCTGCGGTTTTTTTCTTCCTGCTTGCCTACCGCCTGCGCCGCTTTGCCGCTCAAGCCGATCACCAGAACGGTTCCGATGGTAGCAACCAGCAAAAGCGGCACGGCAAGAGATGCCAGCCGATCCAACCGCGCCACCAGCGCAATGGTGGGTGCGACAAACAGCACCGGCATAATGGTAATGAGGAAGTCCGCCGTTGTTTCGATCTGTTCCGGACGGATTCCCCCCGTCAGCAATGCCGCCAGCATCAAAAGAAGTCCGTACACACTGGCAGGAATGGGCAGAGGCAGAAAATATTTGATAAGCTCCGCCGCAGCGCACACCGCGGCGATAATAGCAGATTGCTTCAGAATTTTCATAGGGGTCTTGTTTTATCCTTTGTGTTGCAAAATTGGCGGAACGGGGGACAGCTTACCGGATTACATGAACATCAAGCTGGTTAAAGGGAATAGAGATCCCGTTCTTGTCCAGTGTTTCTTTAATCGCCTGATTGATGCTCCAAGCCTCGTCCCAATAGTCTGAGGTCTTTACCCAGTAGTGCAGTCCCAGCACCACGCTGCTTTCTCCCAACTCCTTCACATATACCAGTGCCTTTTCGGGATTTACCAGCGGCTTGCGGCTTTTTATCAGCTCGGTCAGCAGGGCGATGGCGCGTGCAGTATCGGCTTCGTAGGCAATTCCCACCGTTGTGGCAAGCCGGCGTACCGGCAGCACATTATAATTGGTGATATTCCCGGCAGAAAGACTGCCATTGGGAATGGTGATGATTTTGTTGTCAGCCATGCGCAGTGTGGTGAAGAACAGCCCGATCTCCACCACAGTTCCTTCAATGTCCGAAGCGGTCTTGATGTAGTCGCCGGTTTTAAAAGGGTGCAGGAACATGATGATCAGCCCACCTGCAAAGTTGGAAAGACTCCCCTGCAGTGCCAGACCGACTGTTACGCCGATGGAGCCGAGCAGCGCCACGAAGCTCGCTGTCGGCACTCCCAGAAAATCTGCAATGATATAGATGAGCAGCGCCCACAGCCCCATCCGCACCAGTGAGCGTACAAATTTTGCCACACCGGGGTCTATTTTCGTCTTGTTGTCCAGGAGCGCCACGCGGCTCAAAAAATGCTCGATGAGCCACCGCCCAACAAAGAAAATGATAAGTGCCAGCACAATATGCCACAGCGCGCTCAGCACCACCGGCGAGGCGCTTTTTACAAATTTTTGAATTGCCGTCAGTGATTCATGGATATCCGGCACATCCGGCAGGTCAGCGGTGGTTGCTGTCAGTGCAAAAAATCTCATACTACTCTCCTTGCTTTGTTACTGCATTTCGTTTTCGCCCGCCCAAAGGTGGCGGGACATATCCACCCGTCCGTCCGGCAGAAAGGTGATTCCCTCAGCCTCCAGCAGCGCCCGCTGCGCCCCTGCTCCGCCAAAGGCAAAACCCGGTGCCAAGCTGCCATCGTGGAATACCACACGATGACAGGGCGTATTGGTGGGGTCCGGATTGCGGTGCAGCGCCCCGCCCACGATGCGGGAAGCCCGCGGACTGCCTGCCAGCAGCGCAATTTGTCCGTAGGTGGAGACACGACCGGCAGGGATACGGCGTACCGCAGCATACACCGCCGCATAAAAGCCGTTTGCCATTTGCGATTCCCTCCCTTGCCTTTATTCCTAATTTTTTATTATAGCATGTCCTTCCCTGTTTGTCGAGAAATCCCTGCGCTCTGGTGCCCTTATTGATAGACTCACCGGATTGGCTCCGGCGCCCGCAGGGCGCTCCGGCGCAGCCGGAGCCGACAGCTTCGCTGTCGAAGCCGCCTGTGGCGGCTTGCCCTGCGGGCGCTATTTTCCCCACCTCTTGCAAATCGCCGCCGAAGGCGTTAAAATAAAACCGTATCGGTTCACCCAATACTGCAAGGGAGAAGCAAATTATTATGAGGATTGTGATTGTCGGAATAGGAAAGGTTGGGCGTGCATTGGCGGAGCATCTCTCCAGAGAGGGACATGATGTTGCTGCAATCGATAATCGTCCGGGAATGGCGGAGCGACTGGCAGACGAGCTGGACGTTTTGGGCATCGAGGGCAACGGCGCCGCCTATACCACTCAGCAGCAGGCGCGTGCGGGGCAGGCGGATCTGGTCATTGCCGCTACCAGCGAAGATGAGGTCAATATCCTTGCCTGCATGACCGCCAAAAAACTGGGGGCAAAGAATACCATCGCACGGGTGCGCAGCGTCGAGTATGAGCGTCAGATCCGCTTTATGCAGCAGGAGATGGGACTTTCCCTTTGCATCAATCCGGAACGGGAAACAGCCCGTGACATCGCCCGTATTCTGCGCTTTCCGGCAGTCGCCAAAGTGGAGACCTTTGCCAAAGGTCGTGTGGAGTTGGTTGAGTACCACATTCCGCAGGGCAGCCGACTGGACGGAATGGCGCTTAAAGATGTCGCTTCCTCCCTCCATGTCAAGGTGTTGGTCTGCGCCGTCCGCCGCGGCGAGGAGGTCGTCATTCCCGACGGCAGCTATGTGTTAGGGGCAGGTGACTGCATCAGCGTTACCGCCAAGCCGCAGGAGCTGGAAAATTTCTTCCGTGCGCTGGGCGTATTCCGTGACCATGCCCGCAATGTAATGATTGTGGGGGCAGGGCGCATTACCCGCTTTTTGGCGGAGCAGCTCAGCCAGATGAAGATGCGGGTGCGCGTTGTTGACCGGGACGAGCAGCGCTGCGTTGATCTCAGCGAGGCGGTTCCCACCACGCTGGTCATTCACGGCGATGCCACCGATGTTCACCTGCTGGCAGAGGAGGGGCTGGACGACTCCGATGCATTTGTGGCACTTACCGGTCTGGACGAACTCAATATTATGCTGGCAATGTATGCCCGCTGTCATAATGTCGAATGTTCGGTTGCCAAAGTCAACCGCAATTCCTTTACCGAGCTGATCAATAAGACTGCCATCGTGGAGAGTACCGTTTCTACCAGCGTCGTCACTGTCAGCCGCATTTTGCAGTATGTCCGCGCCATGGAAAACAGTACCGGCGGAGGAGTGATCGCACTGCACCGCATGGTGGAAAATCAGGTTGAGGCACTGGAATTCCACATCACCGCGGATTCGCCGCTTGTCGGCGTCCCGTTCAAGGAGCTTTCCACTCGTCCCAATGTGTTGGTGGGCTGTATTACCCGTCCCAACGGACAGGTTATCATTCCATCCGGCAACGATGCCTTGCAGGCGGGTGATTCCGCCATTGTCATCACCACCCTTACCGGTCTGCGGGATATTCAGGATATTCTTGCCTGACCGCTAAAAAACACGCTTTTTGCCGCTCCGTGCCCAGTAGGTCACGGGGCGCTTCACATATTTGTTATTTTCGTAACAAATTTATCCCGAAAAGTTGCAATAATGTTTGTAACCGGAGGATAAATGTATTATAATATATCGTGTATCGTCTTTACTTGGCAGTCCTGACAAGGCAATAGCTGCATGACTTTATGCGGAGCAAGAGCCGACGATATTCCGCCAAGCAAAGCCCGCTTTTTTCTTGCGGTGAAAAAATGGCTGCTTTCCTCAACCGGCGGGCGCGCCCTGCGCTGCCGTCGTGCTGACCCTGACGGGCAGCCCTCCCCGCTGCGGACGCGCCCGCAGCCCCAACTTCCATCGCCGTTCCATTACCGGAAAGAGAGGAATACCTATGTCACATCAGTACACCGTAGCATTGGAAAAGCTCATTAGGGATTTGAACCTGCAGGTGCTGTATTACCCGCAGACCGAGGAGGAGATTCTGGTCAGCCATGCTGAGCTGATGCGCCCCGGTCTTGCCTTTACCGGCTTTTTTGAGGGCTTTGTTCCGGCGCGGATCAATATGATTGGTCGCACCGAGCTTTCCTACCTGGAAACCCTTTCGCCGGAAGCGCTGCGCCGCAGTTTGGAGGGCTTTTTGTCCCGCAGCCCTAAGGCGGTCATTATCACGCAGGAATTTTCCTTTCGTCCGCTTTTTCTGGAGCTGGCAAGGAAGTACAGCGTTCCGCTTCTCCAATCGCCGGAAAATACCACCCATATGGCGGCGCAGCTCAATGCCAAGCTGAGCTTGGAGCTGGCGCCCCGCACCACTGTCCACGGCGTTTTGATGGAGATTTACGGCGAGGGCGTACTGCTCACCGGTGATTCCGGCGTCGGCAAAAGTGAAACAGCGCTGGAGCTTCTCAAGCGCGGTCACCGCCTTATCGCCGATGACGCCGTGGAGGTGCGCCGTGTTTCCAACACCACGCTGGTCGGCTCCGCCCCTGATAATATCCGTCATTACATGGAGCTGCGTGGGGTCGGAATCATCAATGTCAGCCGGCTGTTCGGCGTCGGCTCCGTCAAAAATACCGCCAACGTCAATTTTGTGATACAGCTGGAGCCATACGATCCCGAAAAGGTTTATGACCGCATTGGCTTGGAGGAGGAAACGACTACTGTTTTGGGCATGAAGGTGCCTGCCGCCACTATTCCGGTCAAAACCGGCCGCAACCTTGCCGTCATCATCGAGGTTGCCACCATGAACTACCGCCAGCGTGCCATGGGTAATAATTCCGCCCGTGAGCTGATGGAGCAGCTTGGCCTTTCCGAAGATCAGGCTTGACCCGCGAAAGGAGCGACCGTTATGAACCTACTGGAACAGCTTCATCAGGCAGGGATCCCGCTTGCCGAGCATGAGCTCATGAGCCGCCGCACCACCTTCGGCATCGGCGGAGAGGCACTGCTGCTGCGCCCGAATACAAGGGAGGAGCTGCAAACCGCCGTTTCGCTCTGCCGTGCGGCGGGAAAGCCGCCGTTTATCCTTGGAAGGGGCAGCAATCTGCTGGTCAGCGATGCGGGCATTGCCCGTCCTGTCATTCAGCTGGGCGAGGGCTTTACCGCCGTCACCCGTGAGGGCAATTCCCTCCGCTGCGGGGCAGGGGCTTCGCTTATCAGCGTCTGCCGTGCCGCCGCAGAGCAATCGCTTTCCGGCATTGAATGGGCTTACGGGATTCCCGGTTCCCTCGGCGGCGGTATTTACATGAATGCCGGCGCCTACGGCGGCGAGCTGCGGGACGTCCTTACTGAAGTGACCTTCCTTGATGAGGAGGGCAAATACCGCACCGTTCCTGCCGCAGAGCTGGGGCTTTCCTACCGCCACAGCATTTTTGAGGAACGGGACTGCGTGATTGTAGAGGCGGTGCTGGCGCTGACCCCTGCAGAAGAACCGGCGATCCGTGCCGCAATGGAGGACTATATGTCCCGCCGCCGTGAAAAGCAGCCGCTGGAATATGGAAGTGCAGGCTCCACCTTTAAGCGCCCTGCCGGCAATTATGCCTCCGCTTTGGTAGATCAGTGCGGGCTGAAGGGCCTTTCGGTCGGCGGTGCCGAGGTCAGCACAAAGCATGCAGGCTTTATCATCAACCGGGGCGGCGCAACCGCAGCCGATGTCAAAAAACTCATTGCCGAGGTGCAGCGTATTGTTCGCGAAAAGACCGGATATACGCTCGAATGTGAAGTCAAATTTATCGAATGATCCGTTCGGCGGGCTTGCCGCCGGTTCTGCAAAATCCGTCATCGGAGTGAATATATTATGCCCTCCTTTACCACCGCCGCCAAAGACGAAATATTATCCAACCGTGCGGTTCGCCAGCACTTTCCCAACCAGCAGTCCTTTGGACTGATGGTTTTTTCCCGTGAATTTTCGGTTTCCAAAATGCAGATGCTGACCAGGGAGCGCCGCGCCGCGCAGTACTATTCCCAACTGGTGCAAAGCGTCAAGCCGATGAGCGGCACTGTTACCCTGCGGGAGGAAAAGCTCTCCACCGGTCAGCTTGCCTACCGTGTCACCGTCGACGATATGGCGGATCGTATTGATTTATACAATCACTTTGCCATGCTGTACCCGGAGGGCGTCACCTTTGAGCTGCTGGGCGGTGATGAGGGGGCAGGAGCCTTTGTAGGCGGCGTATTCCTTGCCTGCGGCACCCTCTCCGATCCCGAAACAAAGTATCATTTGGAATTCGCTGTCCCGCGCGAGGAGCTTTTGATGATGCTCGTTGCCCTGCTGCAAGATGTCGGATTCGCTCCGCTTTTGACCCGGCGGCGAGGGCAAACCATCGTTTACCTGCACGATAGCTCCCAAATCGAGGATTTGCTCACCTTTATGGGTTGCCCGCTCACTTCGATGGAAATCATGAACGCCAAGATCCTCAAGGAGCGCCGCAACGCTGCCAACCGTGCCAGCAACTGCGATACTGCCAATATGGATAAGGTCGCCGATGCTGCGGGACAGCAGATCACCGCCATCAATGCGGTGGGTCTGGACTCTCTCCCGGAGGAGCTACGGACGCTGGCGGAATTGCGTCTGCAAAATCCATTTGATTCCCTGCGCGAGCTGGGGCAAAAGCTCACCCCGCCGCTTTCCCGCTCCGGCGTCAACCACCGGTTGGAAAAGATACTGGAGCTTGCTGCCAGAAAGGATTGACCTGCAAACCCCCGGCACCGCCGGTTGAAATAAACCCACCCGAAAGGACTGACCGAAAAATGAAAAGCTATGCCATGCTGCCACAGGGCTACGCCCCTTATGCTTCCATCGATCTGCTGCATAATAAAAAGCAATTTTGGATCGTCAACGGGCTTTCCGTTGTGCTGTGTGTGATTATGCTGGTTCTGCCCGCCCTGTGGGGCCGGTCGCTGCGGGATATTGTCGGGGAGGGCTCGCTTCCTGCGCTGCTGCTCCGGCGCGGGGTCGCCCTTGCGGGGATATTCGCCTACATCGCCCTGCACGAGTTGACCCACGGCGTCGTGATGAAAGCCTGCGGCGCCTCCGTGCGCTACGGCTATAAGGTGGTCTACGCCTACGCCGGCAGTGATGCCTACTTTACCCGCCCGACCTATGTCGTCATCGCGCTGGCGCCGGTGGTGGTGTGGGGGATCGTCTTTGCCGTGCTGGCCGCCTGCCTGCCCCGGGAATGGTTCCCGACGGTGTGGCTGTGGCAGCTTGTGAATATCGGCGGGGCGGCGGGGGATTTTTACTGCACCTGCCGCATCCTGCGCGCGCCCCGTGACACCCTGGTGCAGGATACCGGCACCGCCATGACCTTTTACCGAAAATCGAACTGACTGCCCCTGCCGCGCCCCCGCCAAGCGGCGCTTAGGCGCCGCTTGGCGGGACGCCCCGTGGGGCGTCCCGCCTGCCGGACGAAAGTCCGGCGGCGGGGGCGCGGCATACAGGCTTTCCTCATAAAACGACTCTATGCCAAAGGAGGCATCTTCCATGAATGACTTTGTCCATCTGCATATTCACAGCGAATACAGCCTCCTTGACGGAGCCTGCCGTATCAAGGGATTGGTACAGCGTGCCAAGGCGCTGGGGCAGTCCGCTATCGCTATTACCGACCACGGCGTCATGTACGGCGTGATCGATTTTTACAAGGAGTGCAAAAAGGAGGGAATCCGTCCCATCATCGGCTGCGAGGTCTATGTTGCTCCCCGCACCCGCTTCGACAAGGTTTACCGGCTGGATTCCTCCCCCTATCACCTCATTCTGCTGTGCCAAAACGAGGTGGGTTACCGCAATCTCATCTACATGGTCTCCCGCGGCTTTACCGAGGGCTTTTACAATAAGCCCCGCATCGACCGTGACCTCTTAAAAGACCACCACGAGGGTCTTATCTGTCTTTCGGCGTGTCTGGCGGGCGAGATCCCTCGCCATTTGGAAGCCGGAGAATACGAAAAGGCACGGGAAGCCGCCCTGTGGTATCGTGATCTGTTCGGTGCGGAAAACTATTTTATTGAGCTGCAGAACCATGGTATCGAGGAGCAGCAGCGTATCCTGCCTGACCTGATCCGCCTTGCCGGAGAGATCGGCGTGGGGCTGGTTGCTACCAACGACGCCCACTACCTTGCCAAAGAGGACAGCCGCATGCAGTTCCTGCTTACCTGCATTCAGACCGGTCACACTGTCAACGATGAGCAGACGCTGGAATTCCCCACACAGGAGTTCTATGTCAAAAGCGGTGATGAAATGGCGGAGCTTTTCAAAAATGTTCCGGAGGCCATCGAAAATACCGTAAAGATCGCCGAGCGCTGCAATGTCGAGTTCGAGTTCGGGCATACGAAGCTGCCTTTGTTCAATGCACCGAACGGCGAGGATAACGAAAGCTACTTCCGCCGCATGTGCCAGGAAGGACTTCTTCGGCACTATGGCGAAAACCCACCGCAGGCATACCGCGACCGACTGGAATATGAGCTTTCCACCATCAGCCGTATGGGGTATGTCGAATACTATCTCATTGTCCACGATTTTATTCATTACGCCAAAAGCCACGGCATACCGGTCGGACCGGGGCGTGGCTCCGGTGCGGGCAGTATTGCCGCCTACTGCATCGGCATCACCAATATCGACCCGATGAAGTATAACCTGCTGTTTGAGCGCTTCCTCAATCCGGAGCGCGTTTCCATGCCGGATTTCGATGTCGATTTCTGCTACGAGCGCCGTCCGGAGGTCATTGACTATGTGGTGCGCAAGTACGGCGCCGATCATGTGGCACAGATTGTCACCTTCGGCACCATGCTGGCGCGGGGCGCCGTCCGAGATGTCGGCAGAGCCATGGGGCTTGCCTACCCGCAGGTTGATGCGGTTGCCAAGCTTATTCCCAATGAGCTGCACATGACCATCGAAAAAGCGCTGGAGGCGAATGGGGAGCTTCGCGCCATGTGCCAGAACGATCCGCAGGTGGCGGAGCTGATCGAGACCGCTAAAAAGGTCGAGGGCTTCCCCCGCCACGCCTCTACCCACGCCGCCGGCGTCGTCATCACACGGGATACCGTTGACAGCTATGTGCCGTTGGCAAAGAACGATGAATCGGTCGTCACCCAGTTCACCATGACCACACTGGAGGAACTGGGACTGCTGAAGATGGACTTTCTGGGGCTGCGCAATCTCACCGTCATCGCCGATGCCGAGCGCATGATTCGTCGCGAAGAACCGGATTTTTCGATGGAAAAGCTGCCTGATGACGATCCTGCTGTCTACGAGATGATCTCACGGGGCGATTCCTCCGGCGTGTTCCAGCTGGAATCGGGCGGCATGCGCCAGATGCTGACTCAGTTGCGCCCCCAGTCCATCGAGGATCTCACCGCTGCCATTTCGCTGTACCGTCCGGGGCCGATGGACTCCATTCCGCAGTACTGCCGCAACAAGCAGAATCCCGGTGAGGTGCGGTACAAAACCCCGTTGCTGGAGCCGATCCTCGGCGTTACCTATGGTTGTATCGTCTATCAGGAGCAGGTCATGCAGATCTGCCGTGAGCTGGCAGGCTACAGCTACGGTCAGGCGGATCTGGTGCGCCGCGCCATGAGCAAGAAAAAAGCTGATGTCATGGAAAAAGAGCGTGGGCATTTCATCGCCGGCTGCGCCCAAAACGGCATCTCGGAGGCGGTGGCGGACAGCATCTTTGATGAAATGAGTAGCTTTGCCGCCTACGCCTTCAATAAATCTCATGCTGCCTGCTATGCGGTGGTCGCCTACCAAACCGCCTACCTCAAGCGGCACCACCCACGGGAATACATGGCGGCGCTGATGACCAGCGTGCTGGATAACACCGCCAAGCTGATGGAATACATCGAGGAATGTTCCCGACTGGAAATCCCCGTACTTCCCCCCGATATCAACCGCAGCGATATGGTCTTTACCGTTACGCCGGAGGGGATCCGCTTCGGTCTGCTTGCGATCAAAAATATGGGACGCAGCGTGATTGAGGAGATCCTGAAGGAACGGGAGGCAAACGGCGTATTCACCGATTTTGTAGCATTCTGCCGCCGCACCGCTGCGGGCGGCTTAAATCGCCGGGGGGTGGAAAGCCTTATCAAATGCGGCGCTTTGGACGCTCTCGGCTCCAATCGCCGGGAGATGCTGGAGAACTATTCCTCATTGGCGGAAGCCATTGCCGAGGAGGATAAATACCTCTCCGGCGGGCAGCTTTCCCTTTTCGGAGAGGGCGGCGCCACCGCCGACTATCGTCTTTCCCCCTGCGAGGAATTCTCTCATTCCGAGCTGCTTGCCTACGAAAAGGAGGTCACCGGTATGTACCTTTCCGGTCACCCCATGGGGCAGTATGCGGAGCTTTACGACCGGTATCAGGCAGTACGCATCGGGCGGCTGCAAAGCGCCGAGACCAACGCCCCTTACGATAATGCGTGGGTTGAGATTCTGGGTATTCTGGCGGATAAGAAAATGCGTACCACTAAGCGTGGTGATATCCTTGCCATGCTTACCGTGGAGGATATGACCGGCAGTATGGAGGTGATGGCATTTTCCCGCACCTATACCGAGGTCAGTCAAAAGCTCGTGATCGGACAGCCCTATTTCTTCCGTGGCAGAGTTTCGCTGCGGGAGGAGGACGACACCAAGCTGATACTGGATACCGTCTATACCATCGAGGAACGGAGAAATGCCCCGCCGGTGCGTCAGCAGCAAGCCGGATCGCCGCGGGAGAAGCAGGCGCCCCGCCGAACGGAGCCGCCGCCCGCTGCCGCAGCCGCCGCCCGTCCCGCAGCAGGCGGCAGACTGCTCATTCGGGTGGCGCAGACAAAGGGTGAGCAGTGGGAAAAGCTGCGGCTGCTGTTCTCCATCTTCGAGGGGGAGATCCCCCTGCTGGTGCGGGAGGCTGAGACCGGACGCCTGCTGAAAGCGGGCGGAGAATATAACACCGATGCCAATCCGGTGCTGGTGGACGAGCTGCGGCGGGTGCTGGGCGAGGAGAATGTAGCCCTGCTGCCGCCGGAAGCCGCCAAAGCCCCGCCGGAACAGGCTTAGTGATAAAACAAAGCGGAGAAACCATACCAAGGAGAGTTACCAAGAAAATGCCGTTGCCCGATAAAAGCGCTTTTGATGGGAAAAGCCGATACGGGGCGATGACAGAAAACAGGAGGAGAAAAATATGTGCGAAAACAAAAAAACCTTTGCAGTTCTTACCAGCGGCGGCGACGCCCCCGGCATGAATGCCGTAGTCCGCAGCGTGGTGCGGACCGCCCTGCATAAGGGGCATAGCATTTATGGCATCTTCCACGGCTATGAGGGCTTGATGGAGGATCGCATGGACGAGCTGCAGGAGCGTTCTGTCAGCAATATCATCAACCGTGGCGGCACCATTCTTTACACTGCCCGCAGCAAGGAATTCATGACCGAGGAGGGGCAGAAAAAGGCGGCGGAGATCCTGCGCTCCCGCGGGATCGACGGTCTGGTTGTCATCGGCGGCGACGGCTCGTTCCGCGGCGCACAGAAGCTTTCGGCACTGGGTATTCCCACCATCGGGATCCCCGGCACCATTGATAACGACATCGCCTCCACCGAGTACACCATCGGCTTTGATACCGCCCTGAATACCGCTGTGGAGAGCATCGATAAGCTGCGCGATACATCCCAATCCCACGATCGTTGCTCCGTTGTGGAGGTCATGGGACGCAACGCCGGTCACTTGGCGCTGTATGCCGGACTTGCCACCGGCGCCATCGCCACCCTCATTCCGGAGCGCCCCTTTAATCTTGACCATGATGTGGTAGATCGCATGAAAGCCACCATGACCACCGGCAAGCACCACTTTATCGTTGTAGTGGCGGAGGGCGTAGGCAACAGCAAGGATATGTGCTACTACATCGAACAGCGTACCGGTGTGGAGACCCGCCTGACAGTGTTGGGACATGTACAGCGCGGTGGCAATGCCACTGCTATGGAGCGTGTTTATGCCAGCGCCATGGGCTACCGTGCCATCGAGCTGCTGGAAGAAGGCGTGGGCAGCCGCATTGTCGGGGTCAAGGAAAACCGTATCTACGATATCGACATTGATGAGGCCCTGGCCATGAAGAAGGATATCAACGAGCTGTTCTACAAGGTCGCAAGGGAGATCAGCATCTGATGGAAAAACAACTGGCGACATTCGAAGATTTTTCCCGGCTGGATATCCGGGTGGGCACCATCCTGACGGCGCAGCCTTTTCCCAAGGCCCGCCGCCCGGCCTACCAGCTCACGGTGGATTTCGGCCCGAAGATCGGGGTAAAAAAGTCCTCGGCGCAAATCACCGACCACTACCGCCCGGAG